>JBOGJZ010000028.1:0-12550 GCA_050745645.1 Terriglobia bacterium
GATCTTCCTGGAAATGCCGCCTTCGGAAGTGGATGTAAACGTTCACCCCTCAAAGACCGAGGTCCGCTTCCGTCATTCTCAATTCGTCCACGACTTCGCGCGCGACGTGATTCGCGCCGCCTTGACGGCCGCGCGGCCCATGGCGGCGATGCCTCCGCCGCGTCGGCTGGCGAACCGCGTGTCTTCTCATTTCGGAGGCGCCATCCCGGCTATGGCTGAGGATTTTAGGGAGCCATCTCCGTTTGAGACGGCACAGGCCGCAGGTTTTCTGCCGCCTAGCCAAACGCCTTGCCCTCTCCCGCCGGGAAAGGATGGTCCGCGGAGCAGGCCGGGTGAGGGGATGGCCACCGGCTTCGCGCTGTCACCTCCGCGCCCTGATCCTCAAACCGGTTCACTGCCGTTTGCAGCCGGGGCCCCGCCCTTCGCCAGACCGGACACCGCAGAGTCAAGCGAGCGTGGTTCAGCGCCTTCGGTGGTAATCGAACTGGATGGGACACAGGAGGCTGCTGACAGCTGTGCCGCGACTGCCGGAGATGCTAAAGAGCCTGGCGCCGCAGCGGTTCCGCCGCTTAAGATGGAAGGCGCAACCGCCGGTGAATTTCCCCAGGACCTCCGTCCCCTCGGCCAGATCCGCAATAGCTTCATTGTGGCCTCGAGCGACCTGGGCCTCTGGATAATTGATCAGCACGTGGCCCATGAGCGAATCCTCTTTGAGCAGCATCTCTCCTTGCGGAAGCAAAGGCAGGTTGAAGGGCAGCGCTTGTTATTGCCCCTCATCGTGCAGCTCAAGCCTCAGCAGCAAGCTGTATTTCAAGAGATTGCTGAGGAGCTGGCCGCAAACGGATTTGAGGCGGAACCTTTTGGGGTGCGGACCGTGGCCATCAAGGCCGCTCCCATGGAGATTAAAGCCTCTGACGCGGAACGGTTGCTTGTGGAGGTTCTGGACAGTTGCGGAGAGCGAAGCCGCGACCTTTCATTCGACTTACTTATTCACAAAATTGCCGCTACAGTCGCCTGCCACGCCGCCATCAAGGTGAACATGCCCTTGGACCAGAAAAAAATGGAGTGGCTGCTGCGGGAACTGGAAAAGACGGCGTGTCCCATGACTTGTCCGCATGGCCGGCCCATAATGCTCCGGTACTCGCTGCATGACATTCAAAAAGCATTCAAACGAATCTGAAACGCTATGGTCAAACCTCTGGTCATCGCCATAGATGGTCCGGCGGGCGCAGGAAAGAGCACGGTAGCCCGGAAGCTCGCCGCGCGGCTGGGATTGACCTACGTGGATAGCGGCGCCACCTACCGCGCGGCCGCCCTCAAGGTTCTTGAGGGGCGCGTTTCGCCTGATGATCCGGCTTCTGTGATTTTGACCGTCACTGAAGCCGGAATCGATCTTAGAACTGAGCCGCCATGCCTGCGAGTGTTGCTGGATGGCCGGGATGTCACAGAGCAAATCCGTTCCCCCGAGGTCACGCTCGCGGCTGCTAAAGTCTCTCGCCTGCCTGAAGTCCGCGCTAAGCTTATCGCGCTCCAACGAAGTTTCGCGCGCGCGCCCGGAGTGGTGATGGAAGGCCGGGACATCGGAACAGTAGTTTTTCCAGACGCCCCGCTGAAAGTCTTTTTGACCGCGCGCCCAGGAGAGCGCGCTCACCGGAGGTTAAGCGATGAAGCCGGGCGAGGGCGGGAAGCGACGCTCGAGCAGACCGCCTACGAAATCGGCCGCCGTGATCAGCTTGACGCAGAGAGAAGACTCTCGCCGCTCGTGGCCGCGCCGGATGCTTACGTCATTGACTCAACCCATCTCGCTGCTGGTGAAGTCGTGGAGCGAATTATCCAGCTTGCTAAGGCAAGAAGTCTTCTTGGGGGGGAATCTAGAGCCGGGGAGATGAAATCGTGATAGGACCCTGTCAGGCCGGACGACATGGGCGCGGCCTGCCGGGCGCATCGCGCCTAGCGTGTGCCATTGCTCATCGAGGCCAGAAACTGGGCGTTGTTCTGGGTCTTCGACAATTTATCGATAATCAACTCCATGGTCTCCACCGGCGACAGCGGATTCAAAACCTTGCGCAGCACCCAGATGCGATTTAACTCATCGCGAGGCACCAGCAACTCTTCTTTGCGCGTTCCGGACCGGTTGATATCAATGGCAGGAAACACCCGCTTATCTACCAGTTTGCGGTCCAGGTTGATTTCCATGTTGCCGGTGCCCTTGAACTCTTCAAAGATCACGTCATCCATGCGGCTCCCGGTGTCGATCAGGGCTGTGGCGATGATCGTCAAGCTGCCGCCTTCTTCCACGTTTCGGGCGGCGCCGAAGAAACGCTTGGGCCGCTGCAGGGCATTTGAATCCACACCTCCGGAAAGCACCTTGCCTGAAGGAGGAACTACGGTGTTGTAAGCGCGCGCCAAGCGCGTAATCGAGTCCAAGAGAATCACCACATCCCGCTTGTGTTCCACCAGCCGCTTGGCTTTTTCAATCACCATTTCCGCCACCTGGACGTGGCGCGCAGCGGGCTCGTCGAAGGTGGAACTGATGACCTCGCCCTTGACGGTGCGTTGCATGTCGGTCACTTCCTCGGGGCGCTCGTCGATCAAGAGGACGATCAGGGTGACTTCCGGATGGTTCACGTTGATCGAGTTGGCGATGGTCTGCAGGAGCATCGTCTTGCCGGTGCGCGGCGGGGCCACGATGAGACCGCGCTGCCCTTTACCGATCGGGGTGAGTAAATCCAGAACGCGCGCCGAGATATTGTCCTTGGCTGTTTCGAGGCGGATGCGCTCCAGCGGGTAGAGCGGCGTCAGGTTATCAAAGAAGATCTTATTGCGCGATTCGTCCGGCGGCTCGAAGTTAATCGCTTCGACCTTAATGAGGGCGAAATAGCGCTCGCCTTCCTTGGGAGGCCGTATCTGGCCCGAGATCGTATCCCCGGTGCGCAGGTCGAACTTGCGGATCTGGGACGGGGAAACGTAAATGTCGTCGGGGCCTGGAAGGTAATTGTAATCGGGTGCGCGAAGGAATCCGAACCCGTCGGGCAGGCACTCGAGCACGCCTTCAGAGAAAATTAAGCCGCTCTTCTCTGTCTGCGCTTGCAGGATTTTGAAGATTAACTCCTGCTTGCGCATGGCGCTTGCCCCCACCACGCCCAAGTCTTTGGCTACCTGGGTGAGCGTGGTGATGTTCATCTCCTTCAACTTGGCGATATCCAGCACCTCACCTTCCTTAAGGTCCTGGATTTTTTCTTCCTGAACGTCATCTTGTTTTTTTGTAGGCATAATCTTTCTCTCAAATTTAGCTTGAATCGCGGCCGGTTCTACCGGCCGTGCAGACACTTTCTTACCTCCCCGGTTCGGAGGCTTGTCTTTCATCACTCAGCGATGGAATGGTAGTCCACACGAGGTACTATGCGACCAGATGGCATCCTAACTTGGGCTCTTCGTGGTGATTCACTTCAGGGATTAGCGAAGTAAAAATTGCCGTGGCAACTGGAGCCGTGCCAGATGCTGGGGCTCGGGTCTAATAGCGTTCCATCTGTTGGATGCCGGGTGGGCAGCGCTGGTTTCACGCTCAGCCCAGCTCGGTCTAGTTCGCCAGCGGCTCGCGATCAGTTGCGTGCGGGCCGGACCCAAGGCCGGTAGAAGGCGCCTCCGCTTCCGCAGCAAGGGATGCATGCCTTTCCAATTTGCCTTCGAGCGCCTGTTCCAGCACCTCATCCATGCTTTCGACAAACCGGATCGCAAGTTCCTGCTGAATAGCCTCGGGAACTTCGGAAAGGTCCTTTTCGTTGTCTCGCGGCAGAATCGCGGTGCGGCAGCCGGCGCGGTGCGCCGCCATGAGCTTTTCCTTCACGCCGCCGATTGCCAATACTTTGCCCCGAAGAGTAATTTCACCCGTCATCGCCAAATCACGCCGGACCGGGATTTTCGCGAGACAGCTAACCACGGCGGTTGCCAGGGTGATGCCCGCCGAGGGGCCGTCTTTCGGAATGGCGCCCTCAGGGATATGGATGTGAATGTCAAGGTGGCGGTAAAACTCGGGATCGAGGCCAAAGCTCGCAGCCCGCGAACGGACGTAGCTCATCGCCGCCTGACCCGACTCTTGCATTACGTCGCCCAGCTTGCCGGTCAAAATCAACTTGCCCTTGCCCGGCATCGTTGTAGCCTCAATGTGCAGAATCTGCCCTCCCACTTCCGTCCAGGCAAGGCCGGTGGCCAGCCCGACCTCATTCCTCTCTTCAGATGACGTATCGCGGAATTTGATGACTCCCAGATGGTCCTTGACATCGCCTTGATCAACGGTTATCTGGAGGTTTTTGCCTTCCTGCACCACCTTGCGAGCCGTCTTGCGGCATATGTTGGCGATCTCGCGCTCGAGGTTTCTAACGCCAGCTTCGCGCGTGTAGCTGCGTATGATCTCGACTACCGCCTCGTCGGTGAACGTGAGTTGCTCGGGCTTTAGGCCCGTTGCCTCACGCTGTTTGCGGATGAGAAACCGCTTGGCGATCTCCAGTTTTTCAGGCTCGGTGTACCCCGAAAGGCGCAGGATTTCCATGCGGTCCTGAAGCGGTTGCGGGATGGTGTGGATGACGTTCGCTGTGGTAATAAAAAAGACCTTAGAAAGATCATACTCAACGTCCAGATAGTGATCCATGAACGTGTTGTTCTGTTCCGGATCGAGCACCTCGAGAAGGGCGGCGGAAGGATCGCCCCGGAAGTCCATGCTCATCTTGTCAACTTCATCGAGCAGGAAAACGGGATTGACCGTGCCCGCCTTCTTCATCATTTGCAGAATCTGCCCCGGCAAGGCTCCGATGTAGGTGCGGCGATGGCCGCGAACTTCCGCTTCATCACGGACGCCGCCGAGCGAGAGGCGTACGAACTTGCGGCCCGTCGCTCGCGCGATAGAGCGCCCCAGCGAAGTTTTACCCACGCCTGGGGGCCCCACGAAGCACAGAATAGAGCCTTTCGGCGTCTTGACAAGCTGCCGGACAGCCAAAAATTCCAGAATGCGTTCTTTGATCTTCTCGAGGCCGTAGTGGTCCTCTTCGAGAATCTTTTCGGCGCGGCGGATGTCGCGGATTTCCTTCGATTTCTTCTTCCATGGGACGGCGAGCAGCCAGTCGAGATAATTGCGTGAAACGGTCGATTCAGCAGACATCGGAGGCATCATCTCGAGCCGCTTGAGCTCGGTCATAGCCTTCTCGGAGGCGTCTTTGGTCATGCCGGCGGATTCAATTTTCTTCTTTAGCTCGTCGGTCTCGCTCTTTTCGTTGCGCCCGAGCTCTTTCTGAATCGCCTTGATTTTTTCATTCAGGTAGTATTCGCGTTGGGCGCGCTCCATCTGGCGCTTGACTCTGCCCTGGATAGTGCGGTCCACATTGAGTTTCTCGATCTCGATATCCAGGATGTCAGCCAGCCGCGTGAGCCGGTCCACGGGATCAAAAATCTCCAGCAACTCCTGCTTCTCTTCAATCGAGATGTTCAGATTGGCGGCCACCGTGTCGGTAAACTTGCCGATCTCGTCCACTTTGACCGCGGCGATCATCGTCTCGTAATTGAGGCTTTGGGAGAGCTTGACGTATTGCTCAAACAATGAAATGATGCGCTGAACGAGCTGCTCCACGCTAGGCGTACTCACAACGCGGTAGGAAGAAACCTTCACATTCACCCGGAAGTAGCCGTCCTCGCTTGTGACTTTCAGGATTTTGCCGCGCTCCGCGCCTTCGACGAGCACCTTGATGTTTCCATCGGGGAGCTTGAGGCTCTGGACGATATTCGCGATCGTGCCGACCTGAAAGATCTCGTTCGGCTTCGGATCATCCACCGACGCGTCATGCTGCGTGGCTAGAAAAATCTTCTTATCCCCGGCGAGAGCCTCTTCGAGCGCATTGATGGAGCTCTCGCGGCCGACGACAAAAGGCGTCATCATGAATGGAAAGATCACCACGTCCCGGATCGGCATCATCGGCAGCGTCCGGGTGTCGTTCTTTTCGCGTCCTGGAAGCATGGAGGAATTCATTAGCCCGCCTTCTCGAGGGTGACGGAATCGAAATCGATCGTGTGGCTGCTGACCATCTCTTCGGTAATCATGAACTCCCGCACCTTGCGCTGGCTGGGCAGGTGATACATCACGTCGAGCATCAGGTCTTCCAGAATCATGCGCAAGCCGCGCGCTCCCAGCTTGCGCTCCAGGGCTTGGCGCGCGACGGCGCGCAAGGCTCCATCCGTAAAGCGCAGCTTCACATTTTCAAACTCAAACAGTTTTTGATATTGGCGGGTCAGCGCGTTCTTCGGACGGGTTAAAATCTCAATGAGCGCCGTCTCGTCAAGGTCGTTCAACACGCAGATCACGGGCAACCGCCCCACAAATTCTGGAATCATGCCGTACCTAATGAGATCTATCGGCTGAACCTGTTCCAAGGTTGCGATGTTTCTGCGGTTGGCTCCGGTCGGGCTGGCTCCAGGATCGGTGTGGAACCCCATCGTTTTCTCGCCGCTCCGCCGCTCGATGATGCGCTCGAGGCCCACAAACGCTCCACCGCAAATGAAGAGGATATTGGTGGTATCGACCGGCGTGAACTCTTGATGCGGGTGCTTGCGGCCGCCCTGCGGCGGCACGTTGGCAATCGTCCCTTCGAGAATCTTAAGCAGCGCTTGTTGCACGCCTTCGCCGGAAACATCGCGTGTGATTGAAGGATTCTCATCCTTCTTGGCTATCTTGTCGATCTCGTCGATATAGATGATCCCCTGCTGCGCCGCCAGCACGTCGCCATTGGCGTTCTGCAGAAGCTTGAGGATGATGTTTTCCACATCCTCGCCCACGTAACCGGCTTCGGTAAGCGTGGTGGCGTCCACCAGTGCGAAAGGAACGTCGAGAAGCCGCGCCAGGGTCTGCGCGAGCAGCGTCTTCCCTGTGCCAGTGGGCCCAATCAGCAAAATATTGGACTTGGAAAGCTCAACGTCGCTGCGCCCGCGTGAAAGCAGAATGCGCTTGTAATGGTTATACACGGCGACCGAGAGCTTCTTCTTGGTCTTTTCCTGGCCTACCACGTATTGTTCCAGAAAAGACTTCACTTCCACCGGCTTCGTCAACTTGCCCTGGGGCAGCACAGCGCGGTCTGTAGCATCCTTTTCGAGGATGCTGTTGCAGGCCACCACGCATTCGTCGCAGATGTAGGCCCGGAAGCGGTCGTCGGGCGAGGAGATCAGCTTGCGGACTGCTTCCTGGCTTTTATGGCAAAAGGAACAACGCAGCACTTCGTCAGGTCCCGAGCGCCTCAAGGCGAGCCTCCTATTTGTGCTTGAAGATGATCTCGTCAACCATGCCGTAATCCCGCGCCTGCTGAGCATTCATCCAGAAATCACGCTCCACGTCCCGCTCGATCTTCTCCAGACCCTGCCCGGTGTGCTTCGCCATAATCTCATTGATGTTTGCGCGCATCCGAAGGATTTCCCGGGCGTGAATATCAATGTCGGTCGCCTGCCCGGAAAGTCCACCCATGCTCGGCTGATGGATTAACACCCTGGAATTCGGCAGAGCGTACCGCTTTCCCGGCGTTCCTGCCGCAAGCAGCAGAGCCGCCGCGCTGGCCGCCTGACCGATACAGATGGTTGCCACGTCCGCACGGATGAACTGCATCGTGTCATAGATGGCCATTCCGGCGGTTACGGATCCGCCCGGCGAGTTGATGTACAACTGGACGTCTTTTTCCGGGTCTTCGGCATCCAGAAAAAGCAACTGCGCCGTCGCCAGATTGGCGACATTGTCGTCAATCGGTGTGCCAATAAATATGATATTGTCGCGCAGCAGGCGGGAGTAAATGTCGTAAGCGCGCTCCCCCCTGTTGGTCTGCTCCACGACCATGGGGATCAGGGTCATGTACGAATCTCTGCTGTTCATGCGATTTTCGGCGTCCGCCGGAAGCGAGAGGATCAAGCTAAGCCTGGTTGGCGAACCACGTTGGCGTTGCGGTAAATCAAATCCAGGGCCTTCTGGTTGCGGCGACCAGATTGCAGTCTAGCCAGCCGCTCATTTTGTGTCAAGCGCGTTTTGAGCTCCGCCGGGGTTTCTCCCGATTCAGCAGAAAGGTTCCGAATAGCTTCATCAAGCTCCTCTTCACTGACCTCCACGTGCTCTGCATCCGCTATCTTCTCAAGAATCAGCGCTCCGCGAACTTCTTTCTCTGCCTCAGATCGCCAATCCACGCGCAGCTTGGTCCAATTCAGGTTTGCGCGCCTCGGATCAACGCCCTGTTCAAGGAGCTGGCCAGCCACGCTTTTCAATTTCTCGTCCAGGCGCTCTTCAACCAGCGCCTCCGGCAGCGGGAATTTCACCCTCTCAACCAGCATGTCCATCAGCTTGTGTTTGGCGGAGGCCTCAGCTTCCTTATTGCGCCGCTCTTCGATCTGCTTGTGCAACTCAGCCTTGAGATCTTCGAGAGTTGTTGAGCTGCTGACGGTTTTGGCCAGTTCATCATCGAGCGGCGGCGCCACCTTATGTTTGACCGCCTGAACCTCGGCGCGGAAGCGGATTGTTTTCCCCGCCAGCTTGGATTCGGGAAAATCGGCTGGATAAACCGCTTCAAACTCGCGGACATCGCCCGGCCGCGTGCCTTGAAGGTTCTGATTGAATTCGGCCAGCGTATTCTTTTCCCCTAGCCGGACGGTCCCTTCTGTCGCCTCAATCAGTGCGCCCTTCGGCGATTTCACATCCCGTCCTTCGTAGCGCACATTCAGGATGTCCCCATCGGCGGCAGGGCGGCCTTCGACGACTTCGAACGTGGCGGCTCGTTCCCGCAATTCCTCGAGCGCGTGGCCGATGTCCGCGTCCGTTACGGGCGCGTGATCCTCAGTCACTTCCAGGCCCTTGTAATCGCCCACCTCAATGACGGGGTAGATCTCAAAGGTCACCTTGCACGTCAAGGGCTGGTCATCCTCAATTTTGAGGTCTTCGAATCGAGGATCGCCTACCACAGCAAGGTTTTGCTCCTTCACCGCGTCCTGGAAAAATCTGGGCAGCAACGTCTGCGCCACTTCATCGCGAATCGCTCCGCGAAATCGCCGCAAGATCAGTTCGCGCGGCACACGGCCAGGCCTGAAGCCCGGCACGCGAGCCGTGCGCGCGTACTGCACCGCCCGGGTTTCCGATTCCTTCTGCACAACCTCGGAAGGGATCTCGATGACCAATTCTCTTTTGCAGGTTTCTACTTCCACTGATCCTCGGCGCGGGGCTAGCTCGTGGGATGAGACCGGTCAGATCCTCCCGGCCCCACACCCTGAACGGCGGCCGGAGCGGGAAAAACTCGCCCGATCCAGGGTTTCTCAAATGCGTTTCCCAGCGTTTTCAGTATAGCATGGGGCTTTCGGCTGTCAATAAACCTCGCCCCTCGCGATTCCATGTCGTGCTGAAATCGAGAGCTGCACGCTACACAGTTTGGGAACGTGGTACCTTTTCAGGAGGTGGATGCTTGGCTGGCTCCGTTCCGCTGGTTCTGGTCCGCTCACGTAGATGCTCTCGAACGCCACCTAGACCACATGGATCAGTCAACACCAACGAAAAGGAAGACAGGGAGCAAGGTAGCGCGGAGTTGATTTTCAGCTCCGCGGCTTTTGAGGCAGCTCAACCGGCAAATCCCGGAGTTTCTGAAACTAGAAATTGCACGCTATCTTGTCTGTCAGAATTAGCGCCGCAGAATGCGCTTCGCGAGAAACCGCCCGCAGTTTAGGAGCTTGTCCCGTACTATTACTTTTATCGTGTTTCCAAGTAGAATGAGCGGTCGGCCTTGCGACACCCCGAAGCATGAAAATGACCCCTCATCCGCCCTCGTACCTCGGGAGAGGCTGTAGCGCAGCGCTCGTCTTAGAGCGCTGCGGCTTTTCTGCCGGATGAAACACCGCAGGGCTGAAAAGAGAGCCCTGCGCTACGAATCTTTAATGCACACCACGCTCCGGTGCTCCGCATCAAGAGTGGTGATACGGTGGATACTATTCGGCAAGGTATATCTGAATATCTTTGTGCAGCAGGCGCAACTGCGGCATAATTTAAACCGCGCTGCCGTCGGCCATAGTATAATCTTATGTTTAAAAGGAGGATGAACAACCCTGCATGAAATATGCTACGCCAAGCCTTACCGTCATTCTCGCATGCTTGATGGCTTCGCCTGCCTTGCTGCTGGCGCAAACCAAGACTGCGGACGACATTCCCGAAAGAATCGCTGTGATCAATATTCAGCAGGCCATCGCTGAAACAAACGAGGGCAAGCAGGCGCTTTCTGATCTGCAGAAAAAATATCAGCCCCGCCAGCAGGACTTACAGCAGCAGGAAAAGGACATTGCTGCCCTGCAGGACAAGCTGCAGAACCAAGGCACCATGCTCAGCGATCAGGAGCGGTATGATCTGACCCAGGAACTCAACCGCAAGCAGCGCCGCTTCAAAGAGGAGCAGGATGACGCCCAGGCTGATTATCAGGACGATACTCAGGCGGCCGTTCGGCAAATCGGCCAGAAGATGGTGAAGCTCATCAGCCAGTACGCACCAGAACGTCACTATGCCCTGGTGCTTGGCGATCAACAGATTCCAGTTTACTACGCGTCGAAAGCAGTAGACATCACCGGGGACATCGTCACGCTGTATAACAAAACCTATCCTCTGAAATCAGCCGCTGCCGCGCCCTCGACTGCCCCAAGCGCCAAGCCCAGGTAACACCTGCGGCAGAAGCGGGCTGGCCGCAAAAATTGCTCCGCGAGCTTTGTCCTTTCCGTCCAAGCCTGACTGTAACTATCGGGGCGCGATTGCGCCCGGTCATACATCCCCGCGCGGTTCTGCATGGATGCGTACTTTCATAACCTGGGGGAACTCCTTGCGAAATCTGAATTCCAGGTCTTCGGTGATGTCATGGACGCGGCCCAAGGGAAGATCGGCTTCGAGCGTGCAGTGGACGCTGACCAAAAAGTCGTCTCCGACCTGATGAGCCACCACGTCATGGCAGTCCACCAATCCCGGAGTTCCCCGCGCGATTGCAATCAACTTTTTTTCGATGTCCTCGTGAAGCCAGCCTGCTTCTCGCGCCGGCTCTGGCTGGGTCAGCATAGGCTCGATGTGAATATTCACCTCGTTCACCTCGTGAACCTCCCGCTTGATTTCGTTTTCCAGTTCGGTTGCCGAGCGATGAGCGGCAACGAGGGTTAACGCCGGATCAAGCTCCAGGTCAAGGTCCAGATTCACTTGCCCCCCGGGTAGCGCATAAGGGGTGACATCATGAATTTGAAAATTGCCCCGCTGGGCCACTGCCCGGATCTTTCCCATCAGGTCGCCCGCTGAGGGTTTCTGTGGCGCGGAGTGGATCACAACATCCGCTTCCGGGTAAAGCTCCTTGACGCGCGATTCGACCTGGTCCTCCACTGCCTGCGCGTGCTCGAGCGGGATGTTGCTTCTCAGCGTTAACCTGAGATCCACAAACAGCCGGCTGCCGCTTTGCCGCACCCGGATGCGCTCCGGCTGTAAGACGTCCGGTGTCCCGGTTATTGCCCTCGCAATCTGCCCCGGAATGCCGGCCGGCGCCGCGTCCACCAAGGCGTCAACCGTCCTCTTCCCCAGCCTCGCGCTGATGTAAATCGTGATGGCCGCTACAACCAAGGCGGCGGCGGGATCGCCGGCGCGCAGCCACGGTATATCCCAGGCGCTGGCGGCAACGACCATCGTGAGTCCCAGGATGACAGCGCATGAACCGTAAATATCCGTAGAAAAGTGGAGTGCGTCCGCTTCGAGCGCCTGGCTTTGGTGTCTTCGTGCTGCTCGAGCGAGTGACCGCGACCGCAGCGCGTCCACCACAACCGATATTCCCATCACTGCGAAAGCCCATACCGACGGCTGCACGCGAACGGGATGGAAAAGCAGGCGGCTCAAAGCCTCCAGGACGATCCATCCGCAGGTAACAAGCAGCAAGCACGTTTCAATGAGCGCGGAAAGCGGCTCGAATTTGCCGTGTCCGAATGGGTGCGAGGAATCCGCAGGCTTGTCGGCCACGCGCACGGAAAGGAGCGTTACAAATGCAGCAACGAAATCGAGGCCGGAGTGGGCGGCCTCGGAGAGAATGCCAAGACTTCCAGTTAGCAGCCCGACCGCCGTTTTCAGGAGTACGAGTAACGCGGCGGCGAGCAGCGAAGTCAATGCAACGGATTGTTTCTGCCGCGCTGAAAGTGCAGAGGGTGGCTCAGCCAGTGTAGCGGCCATTGAAGTCAGCAATGCGGGTCAACTTTAACGCCGGCGCGCGCCGAGCAACTTCGTAGGATCGCTAGGCTGCACGCTAGCCCGTTCAGTTTAATAGTGCGAAATCTTCGCCTATTTTTTTACTCTGCCGCTCGATAAAGGCACGGGCTACTGAATCATAGCGCACTCGCGCCCAAGAGGCGCCGGCACGGCTTCTAACAGTTTGTTGAAAAACTCACTCAGCCTGTCATCCTGAGGAGCCGAAGGCGACGAAGGATCTCGCAAGTCCTTAAAAATAGCAAAAGCAGATTCTTCCCGACTTCGCCGGGACAGGTCGCTCCGCTC
>JBOGJZ010000029.1:0-4846 GCA_050745645.1 Terriglobia bacterium
TCTGTGGATGACCTGGCTAAACTGGGCGCGTCGATCCTTGAAACTGAGCCGGACATAGTCCTGGTCAGCGTCGATTCGAGCCTTGACGAATTTCTGCGGGAGGCAACATCCGCAGTGCCTGGAGACGGCCTTTCGCAGCCGCCCTTGGTGGCGCTAGTCCCTGAATCCGCCGCCAGTCTTTCGGCTGCTGAACTCAGGCAGGGGAGGATTGCCGCATTGCTTCCACAAGATGCTTCGGTGGAAGAGATTCTTGCCGCCATTAATGCCGCTGCGGCAGGACTGGTGGTGTTCCACCCGGCGGTGATGGACCTGGACCGGACAGAACCGCGCCATTTTGCGCGAACCGGCCCCTCACCGCAGCTCACGGCGCGAGAACTGGAAATCCTGCGCATGCTGGCCGATGGTCTGGGAAACAAGGAGATCGCATGGCGGCTGAAGATCTCCGAGCATACGGTAAAGTTTCACCTCAGCTCCATCTTCACCAAACTGGACGTTTCATCGCGCGCCGAAGCAGTCAGCCTTGGGTTTCGACTGGGTTTGATTTTGACGTAGGAGGGCGCTGCGAACCATTGGGGCCACTAGATCATCTAATTTTCAACCGCGATTTCTCATACTGAGCCGATTCGCTTCGCTCGGGGCAGCCGTTCATGTCCCGACTCGCCGGGGCACCCCGAAGCGTAAAAATGTAGAGCCAGCGCCTCGCTGGCTTGGGGCAAGGCCGACAGAGCCTGCCCTGAGCAAAGGGTAGCGCTACAGGGGATGCTTTCGGAGTGGGTTTTGGTTATCACAACAAACAAATGCCCACGGTCGGGAAAAACACTAACCGTGGCTTTCCGAATTTAGAATAGAAGAAGCAGGTTCTTCGCTTCGCTCAGAATGACACCTCGAAAGCGGCGCTAAAAACTTTCCCGCTTTATTCTCCAGATTTCCGGGGGTTTTCTCATGTCAGAATCCTTGCTCTCTACTAGCAGCGTCACATTTGAAACGCAGAGCGCACAGGCTTCAACTGCGCTTGTTGACGACGCGCTACTCGACGCATACTCCCGCGCCGTGATTCATGCGGCGGACCGGGTAAGCCCTTCAGTGGTTCACATTCACGTGGCATCGTCCGCACCGCGGTCCCGCCGAGGCGATTCAAACGTCCAGCCGGAAGCTCACGGGAGCGGCTCCGGTTTCTTATTTACCCCGGATGGCTTCATTCTTACCAACAGCCACGTCGTACACGGCGCGAGCTCAATCAACGTAACTCTTGCGGATGGCTCGTCTCATGCTGCGGACCTTGCAGGTGAAGACCCTCACACGGATCTGGCGGTTCTGCGGATCTCGGCGGCGAATCTGGCATCAGCGCCGCTTGGTGATGCAGACCGCCTGCGGGTGGGACAGTTGGTGATTGCTATCGGCAATCCTTACGGGTTTGAATGCACGGTGACGGCAGGGGTAGTGAGCGCGCTCGGGCGGTCGCTCCGGTCACGGTCCGGCCGGCTGATTGACAATATCATTCAGACGGACGCGGCGCTTAACCCCGGTAATTCCGGCGGACCGCTCGTCACATCGCAAGGTGAAGTGATTGGGGTGAACACTGCCGTAATCCTGCCCGCGCAGGGCCTGTGCTTTGCTATTTCCATGACTACGGCGCGCTGGGTGGCGGGCAAACTCATCAAGGAGGGCCGCGTGCGCCGCAGCACGATCGGCGTGGGCGGTCAAAATGTGCCGCTCGGCCGCCGCGTCGTGCGCTTTCACAACCTTCAGCGCGGAAGCGGCGTATTGGTGATCTCCGTCGAGTCGGGAAGTCCGGCGCAGCGGGCAGGAATTGCAGAAGGAGACATTCTGGTGGAATACGCCGGACAGCCCATCGCCGGAATCGACGACCTTCACCGCCTGCTGACAGAAGGCCAGGTGGGTCTTGCTGCGTCCCTCGCCCTCCTTCGCGGGACGGACAAGAAAAATGTAACCATTGTTCCGGCGGAAACTTCCGAACGAGAGCCTTAGCGAGATTTCCCAGCGCATATGGGCATCACGGTAAGCGCATATCGCCGAATGAGGTGATGGCTGCCGCCCTGGCTTTTTTGCGATTCAATTTTCAGGCAATGCCGGATTTGCCGGCGTGCGCGAAACACCCTGGATGTCATGCAGAGCGTTCATGGCCGCAAATCGGCTACCCATAATGGGCAGGCGAGTCTCCGGACAGGTTGTAGCGCAGCGTTCGCTTTGTACAACGCTGCGGTTTTCACCGGGTTGCCCTTGCCAAAAGCCGCAGAGCCTGCCCTGAGCATAGCGAAGGGGTCAAGGTACGAGAACCCTGCGCTACAAATCAGGCGAGTTTCTGCTGACCGAAGCGAAGCATCCACTCTTTCTTAACGGGTGCGAAAAAAAGAGGAATACTTCGCTGCAATCAGCATGGCGGGTCATCGAATGCGCTGCTTTCTTCGGTTACTCGGCCTTAGTCGAGTTTGAGCGACTCGACTTTTAAGATCCCGCCCGTTACCTGCCCGGTCACATCGACCCGCAGATGGGCAGTTTTTGTGGATGACTTTATGGCGGCCAATGCTTTCGCATTACCCTGGGAATCGAATTTCAAGAATTTTCCTTCCTTCGTGTATATCCCATAACCGCCTTCCTTGCATTGTAAAGCGCACATCTTGGTGTGCGCGTCCGGATTAGCTGCTGCCTGAGTAGAGCACATCACATCAACAATCGGAGCGTTCTTGAAAGTCGCAGCCACCGCGATCACAGGCAAACCGAGCAAGGCAATCGCAACTATTAATATAAGTTTGTTCATCCATTCCTCCATAGTCTTGCTATTTGAATTGAAAGGGAATATCAGGTCACGTAGAAGCCAGGTTTGGTTGCAGCCAGAGGCCGCCGCTGCGCTACCCTAGCTCGCCGATTCCCGCGGCTGCATTAGTATACCTTGCTTGACTCGGGATATTTTTAAGGTATCATTTGAGCCGTGAAACGTCCGGCCCTAGGAGATAGCAAGATGGCGCCAAGCGGCGGGTGGGTGAAAGTGGCAGTCGTTCAGGCCGCTCCTATTGCCTTCGATCGTGAGCGGACCATTGAGAAAGTCCGGGTTCTTGCGGGCGAGGCGGCGCGCAAAGGAGCTCAGTTAGCGCTCTTTCCTGAAGCATTTGTCTCCGCCTATCCGCGAGGCCTCGATTTCGGCGCCGTGGTCGGTTCACGTTCGGATGAAGGCCGCGAAGATTTCCGCCGGTATTGGGAAAGCAGCGTGGACGTGCCCGGTCCTGCGGTTGACTCGCTTGCCCGCATCGCGCGCGACAACATCATTTATCTTGTCATCGGCGCCGTCGAACGGGACCGGGGAACGCTCTATTGCACAGTCTTGTTCTTCGCGCCTGACGGCAGCTTCCTGGGCAAGCACCGGAAAATCATGCCCACGGGTTCAGAGCGCCTGGTGTGGGGTTTTGGCGACGGTTCCACGATGCCGGTGTTTGAGACGCCGCTAGGGAGAATCGGCGCGGTGATCTGCTGGGAGAATTATTTGCCCTTGATGAGGGCGGCTATGTACGCGAAGGGAATCGAAATTTATTGCGCCCCAACCGCGGACTCGCGCGATTCCTGGATCGCTTCGATGCGGCACATTGCGGTCGAAGGGCGCTGCTTCGTGCTTTCGTGCGGCCAGTTCAACCGCCGCCGCGATTTTCCGGCGGATTACCATTCGATTCACGGCGATGATCCGGATACGGTCCTTTCGCGCGGCGGGAGCTGTATCGTTGACCCATTTGGCGATTTTCTGGCCGGACCCAATTTTGACGGCGAAGCAATCCTGGTCGCGGAGCTCGACCGCGCCCAAATCGTTCGGGGTAAATACGACCTCGATGTTGTTGGCCATTACGCCCGGCCTGACATCTTCCAACTACACGTGGACGAGCGGCTGAAACAACCTGTGACCACCCATGCCGTGGAGCCCGCGGTGCAGGAAGCCTGCCTTCACGTGATGGCGGGTTCGGCTGGCCAGCCGGCCGGAACAAAGGAGAAAAGCCAATGACGTTTTCACGACGCGCTAACAGCCTTTTCGTTGGGTTTTTGACCTTAGCAATCTGGTTTGTAGTTCAGGCATTCACTGTCCCCGCATATGCGCAGGTGGCGGGCGGCACAATTCAAGGCGCCGCCAGCGACCCCAGCGGCGCCGCCGTACCCAATGCGAGCGTTTCAATCAAGAACGTCTCGACGGGAGTCGTCCACAGCGTGACTACGGACAGCGCTGGTTTCTACTCGGTTCCAAACCTGCTGCCCGGCCCCTATGAAGTCACGGCCTCAGCCAAGGGTTTTTCAACCCTGGTCCGAAGCGGGATCACGCTGTCGGTTGGACAGACACTGCAGATCAACCTGACGTTGCAGGTGGGCGCCATCAGCCAGAAGGTGCAGGTGACGGCGGCGGCCCCTTTGGTGCAAACGGCGACTTCAAGCGTCAGTGAGCAGGTGACCGGCACCACCGTCCGCCAGCTTCCCTTAAATGGGCGTGATTGGGCGCAGTTGGCCACCTTACAGCCTGGCATCACTTCCGTCCGCAACCAGTCCCAGGTGGGGACAGTAGCCTTTGGTGACGTAAATCGGGTGCTGCGCGGTTTCGGCAACCAGCTCAGCGTGTCAGGAACGCGGCCTCAGGAGAACACCTACCGCATCGATGGAATCAACATTAACGACTACACGAACGGGGCGCCCGGCAGCGTATTAGGGGATTTGACGGGCGTCGATTCGATTCAGGAATTTCAAGTGCTGACCACCAACTACGCCGCCGAATATGGCAGGACTTCGGGCGGGGTCATCAATGCCATTACGCGCTCCGGAACCAACCAGTTCCATGGCGACGTTTACGAATTTCTGC
>JBOGJZ010000030.1:0-2979 GCA_050745645.1 Terriglobia bacterium
TCGAGCGACTGTGCCCGATTTTGTGCCCACCCCGTGCCAGAATCGGCCCGTTCGAGGGTCGCGCTTGGCCTGCGTGCGGACGTGGCTGTAACGCTCCATCATCCGCTTTGAGACGTGTCCCGCGAGCGCCATGATGGTGGTTTCGCTCACCGCGGGGTTCTCACACAGGCGTGACACGAAGGTATGGCGGGCGTCGTGCCAGCGGTAATCGAGTCCGGCCCGTTCGAGCACGACTTGCCACGCCTTTTTCCAGGTCACTCGAAGCGTCATCGACCACGATCACTTCGGGATCGAAACCGCAGTCGAGTACCCCTTTAATCACTTCGCCGATGGTTTTGACCTCCTTGTAGACGGGAATGACAACGGAAAGATTGCCGGATGCTTCAGTCATAGGCGGCCCTCTCGGTTTCCTCCGCAGAACGCGGCTCATTTGATTGCGCGACGGCTGACTCTCCGAGCGAGACTCAGGAGGTTTTGACGGCTGAGCCGAAATAGCCGAGGCGAGTGGCAATCGCGAGCAACGGAATTACTGGCACGCGAAAGCGCTGGCAGGCTTCTCCGCCCGCCGCCAGGCCGATAAAGAGCAGTGCGATGAAGGTCAGATAAATTGTCCAGGTCCGGTAGGCCCCCGGCAGTTTGAAGCAACGCGCCAAGGCGGCGCCCACGCCGATCCAGAGCGCTAGTAGAACCAGAACCTGGAAGGCGACCAGCGCCGTCATCAGCGGCGAGCGCAAGAGCATGCTCACTACCGTCTCGATCGCGCCGATGGTTATCTCCTTTCGGTTGAGACCGTGACCGCGCCGCTCGATCAAGAGCCATGCATCGAGTTCGGAACGCATCGGCGCGAACGCGTTGTATAGAGCGCCCTGCAAGGTCGTCAGCATGGTCTCGAGCGGATGGGCAAAAAAGATGCCTTTGGCGAGCGCGCCCATCCGATCTTCCAGCTGCTTGGCCCTGGTCCACTTTCATTGGATCTCCAAAGCCTCCGGGTCGTCAAAATCGTCGCTTCTGCGGCACCAACATCTGTACCGGCTATCAACTAACCGTTATCCGCGCATTAGGCATTCACGGATAATTGCAAAATTGTAATTTTGAGAAGTACGTATCCGTCAATAATCGGGAAAATTGCGACCGTCTGGACGACGGCTGCTAGGGAACCCCTGCACAAGCCTCGGTTGTCATTTCGAGCGGAGGCTGCCGGAACGAGAAATCCCGGCTAGGGCCTTAGAAAATGCGCGGGTTTCCGGGATTCCTCGCTGTGCTCGGAGTCTGTGAATTTTTGTCACTCTGAACGGAGTCTTCGAAGTGAAGAATCCCGAAAAACACAGGAAAAGCAGAAAGATCCGGGATTCCTCGCTATGCTCGGAATGACAGAACAAACTTGCACAGAATTTCTCTAGCAGGGTGCTGAAAAAGCCGCCTTCATAGTGGATTTCCTACTGAGATTTGAGGTTCGGTGGCGAGTCGAGGCGGAGCGGTGCGGCCAAAGGGCCTGCAATAGGAGTGTGGTTGCGTCGCTGGGCGCCATCGCGTGCAGCTCGCGGGTTGATTCAGGTCGGTTCAGGCAGGAGGTTGCGCATCCTGACCAGGTTGTAGACCGCCAGTGCGAAGCTGAACATCCAACCGACCCGAGCGACTCCGCGATGGCGGGTTTTGCGCAGGCCGGCGACGGTCTTGAGCCAGCCAAAGATTTCCTCCACCCGTTTACGCTTCTGCTGACTAATCGCGTAGCCCGGATGACCGGTGGTGCGCTGGTCGATAATACTGCTCTGCTTGCGCGCAAGATGCGGAGTTACCTGGTGATCGCGCAGGTCCTGAACAAATTCCTTGCGGTCATAGCCCTTGTCCGCCCCCAGGGTTACTCGATGCCAGCCCGGGATCTCTTCCACCAGCGCCAGCGCAGCCTCCGGTTCGGCGCGGCCGGTCGCCTGGGTTACGCAGCCGTTGACCGCAAGTCCGTTGCGATTCTCCATCAGCACGTGCCCGGCGTAGCTGAGCTTGGCCTCCTTGCCCGCGCCCTTGCGGGCCAGGCGGGCCTCGGAATCAGTGGTGGACTGGTGGGTCTCGTTGCTGCGCCGTTCGCCGTGAAAGTCGACGCTCGGGTTGCCGCGATCGTCGGGCGGAGTCTGATCAGGATGGTCTTTGCGCTTGAAGCTCTTGTGTCCCGCCCACGCCTCGATCAAGGTGCCGTCGACCGTGAAGTGCTCGTCGGAGAGCAGGCCGCGCGTGCGGGCCTGATCCAGCACCGCAGCGAAGAACCCCTGTGCGACCTCGCCCGCGAGCAGCCGCTCCCGGTTCTTGGTGAACACCGTCGCATCCCACACCGGGTCGTCGATGCTCAGTCCGACGAACCACCGGAACAAGAAGTTGTAGTCGAGCTGCTCCATCAGCAGCCGCTCACTGCGCACCGTGTACAACACCTGCAGCAGGAGAGCGCGCAACAACTTCTCCGGGGCAATCGAGGGACGCCCGCTGCTGGCGTAAATCGCATCGAAGCACGGACCCAACTCTTTGAGCGCCACCTCCGCCATCAGCCCGATCGCCCGCAGCGGATGGTCCTTGGACACCCGTTGCTCCGCCGAAATGTAGCTGAACATCGAAGACTGCTGATGGTCCGTCCCGCGCATCTCCACTTCCTCCACCAATCGCGACCGCCAGCTAATCTACAGGATAATCAAGTGAGAAACGATCCTTTTTCCGCACCCTGCTAGAGACAATCTGGAACGCCGCGGGTAACGATTTCTGCCCTCACTTCAAACCTGGCATAGAAGACAAGTGGTGGGACGAACAATGAAAAACGATTTCGGCAACACCGCAAAGCCAATTTATCGGTTAGCCAACAGAGAGCAGATCCGGTAAACCACGCCTGAGCTGCTATTCTGATCAGATCATAGGGCATCGCCTTGGAGCTTGAAGAGTGGCGCTCAATCAGCCTCAACGACACTCTGAAAATTGGGCTCAATTCGCGCTACGCGATCC
>JBOGJZ010000031.1:0-10604 GCA_050745645.1 Terriglobia bacterium
ATGGCTTGATGTTCTTCGTGCCTACCCGGCCGTGGTCCGCAATTAGTTCACCATTATTTTCTACCGGGAGCAAGCTTGCAATCCTTCACGAATTCCTCCGGCAGCCGTGGCACGGCCGTCTTGGCCACGGGTCGCGGAACAGAAAGGCGCAGGTTTCCGAAGACGAGTCCGTCGCGAGCTTCGTCCGGCGTCACTTTGGCGCCGGCCTGCTTGAGACCGTTGTGCAGCCTCTCGTTGCGGGAGTTTACGGGGCGGAACCCGAACATCTAAGCGCGCGTGCCGTGCTTCCGCGCTTCCTGGCGCTTGAGCGTGAACACGGCAGCATAATCAGAGGAGCGCTGAAGGAACGTAACAGGAAGAGCGATGAGAAGCCGATGTTTACGACCCTGCGGGAGGGCCTTGAGGGACTCGTTGAGGCGCTTTCCGCCAACCTCAGCCTGGATTCACCCCAGCCGCGGCGTCAACTCCGGCAGAAAGTAGTGGAGATCGCCGTGAACGGCGCCGGAGGCTCGTACTCTATCCGCTGCGAATCGGGCGCTGTGTGCCAGGCGGATGCTGTAATCCTGGCGCTGCCAGCTTGCCATTGCGCCACCATTCTGAGGCCGCTTCACGAAGGCATCGCTGATTTATTGGCAGGCATTCCATACTCTCCGGCGGTGACCGCCGCCTTGGGTTTTAGGGTCGCTCCGGATTTGCCTCCAGGCTTCGGTTTTCTGGTTCCGCGCAGGGAGGGTAGCAAGCTTCTGGCGTGCACTTTTGTACATTCAAAATTCCCTGGCCGCGCTCCAGCCGGCGACGCACTGCTGCGCTGCTTTCTAGGAGGGTCTCGAAACAGTGAAGTTATCCGGTGGAGCGATGAAGAAGTCATCGCGGCAGTGACGAGCGATCTCCGCGCGGCGCTGGGCCTCTCCAAGCAGCCGGAGTTTTATCGCATCTTCCGCTGGCCGCACGCCCTGCCTCAATACCTGGTTGGCCACGAGCAGCGAGTGCAAGCAATCCAGGAAAAGGTCAAAACGCTTCCGGGTTTGTTTCTGGCGGGGAATGCTTACGCCGGGTTGGGAATACCGGATTGCATCCGTTCCGGCCAGGCAGCCGCCGCGAATGCATTGCTCTATCGGGCGCCTGCTCGCTGAGCGGCGAAAGTCAGGGACCACCGGTGCGCGGCACTGAAATAGATCCCAAGAGGTTAAATGGTAGGCCCGAACGGACTCGAACCGTTGACCTTCCCGACTCGTCGGGACGCTCTAACCGGGCATTCCTCGGCGAACCAGCTTCAGCACGGCCAAGCGTGATTTCCAGGACTTGATCTGGCGTTCGCGACGGCGCGCCTCAAGCAAGCCGTCGAAATCCTCGCGATAAACCAAGCGCCACGGTCCACGGCTTCGAGTGAACGGGCTATGACCTCGCTGATGCTCGCCTAGTGTCGTGTTACCGAAATATGTGACACACGGACGCTGAACTTGTCATGCTGAGCCGAGCATTGCGGAACGAAGCATCTCGTTCGGATTTGGTAGCTTAAAGAAAGAGATCCTTCGCTGGCGCTCAGGATGACAACCACCACGACGTTTCACTTTCTTGCGTAACGCGGCACTAGACGACGAACCAAGTCCGCAGCGGAGCCGATGTAGAAGCGGCCCGTAGCAGTGCTCTCGAGGATGTATACAGACGGCATCGGACAAGTCATGGTAGGCCCGAACGGACTCGAACCGTTGACCTCTACCGTGTCAAGGTAGCGCTCTAACCGGGCTGAGCTACGGGCCTAAAAGGACTTAGCTAATTAGACTTTTGCAGTTGGTGTACTTTTTGGTGTACCTCTGCCTCAAAATCGCCACTTTTCCACAACCCGGAATCGGGCATCGGAGTTGCGATGCTCTCAAGGGCTCGGCGTTGGGCATCCGGGCGGATATGGCCGTACCGCTTTGCCATCCGAATCGCGGTTGAGGCTGACCAGCCGAGAATATGAGCTACGGTTGGCATTGGGACACCATTTTCAAGCATCTTGGTAGCCGCCGAGTGGCGAAGATCATGATACCGCAATCCCGGAAGTCCGGCCAGTTCGCAAGCCTTGCTCCAAGCCGTCCGCCAGTGAGAAATCGGCTTGGCAGGGTTGAGATTCCCATTCTGGCAGGCCGGAAAGACGTAATCCGATGGCTTGCGGTTCGGAAAGCGGGCTTGCCACATATCGAGGGCAGCCCATGCAGGTGGAATGATCGGCACCGGGCGGCCTGTGCTGGAATCGCTCTTTGACTTGCCCACAACTATCACGCGGCGCTCCATGTCCACATCTGTCCAGCGGAGCTTGCGGACTTCCGAATGCCGTAGCCCGGTATTCAGACCAAGCACGGTAACGGTGTAAATCGGACTCCAATGGCCTTGCTTCACTCCAACCTGAGAGGCAGCCTGTAACAGCCGGGCTTCCTCATCGGGCAACAACGCCCGGCCCGCGCTTTCATTTTCGTCAAGGCGTTCCACATCGCGCCGAATCGCGGCCCACAATCCATGATCGGCAAGGATGGAAGCCAGCACGGTAAATTCCTTATTGACCGTAGCGCCTGCCGTGCCTTCTTTCTCCCGCGCTTTCTGGTAAGAGGTTATGCTTGCCGCCGTGATGTCGCAAACGAGGCTCTTGCCAAAGGCGGCGTTAAGGCGCTTCAGCGCGTAGCCGTAGGTTTCCCGCGTGCTTTCGGCGATAGACACGCGCCGTTCGAGCCATTCCTTCGCGGCCCGTTCAAATGTCGGCGGCATCTTGCGCTTCTCGATACCGTTGAAACTCTCTTCAAGCTGGCGGTGTCTTTGCCGTTCGGCTTCTTTCGCCACGGTCTTTGACGTGCTCTTGCTCGATTCGTGAATGCGCCGGCCGCCAAACTTGAACGAGTACCACCAGATTCCAGCCTTCCCGCGTCGCTTCAGTGCCATGTTATTTCCCTCTAAATCTCGATTTTGGCCTCGCCTTGGCCGCCCCATTTCGCCCCGCCCCGCCGTGTGCTGCCCACCATTTGCGCCTTTTCTGGAGCTCCGCCATGCGGCGGCATTCGGCCAAGTTGCAGTAGAACTGCTTGTCTCCGCGTTCCCGAATCCGGTACGGTCTCGGGCATTTAGGATTGGCGCAGACGTAGAGGCGGCGGAAGAGCTCCGACACCCCCACAGCCAGCCCGTAGCGGAGAACCCCAAGATTCACTTCGGGTACAAGCTCGATTGACGGGTATCCTTGGAAGAAGGCAAGAAACGGCACGCCATCAGAGTGCCACGCAGCCCACAGTTCTAGCGCGTGGCGGATGGTAGCGAGCAGCGGCACGCGAGATTCTCCCTCCTGCCTGTTGAGTTCATCCGCCCAGCGCCACACCTTTCTAAGCTCGCCTTGCACTTGGAACATTTGGGCGTCGTCCCACGCGTCAACCCACAGACCACGCCACTTCTTCCACTGTTGCCGCTCCGCGTTCGCAAAGGTCTCCAGCCACACACGCCGCCACTCGCGGCCTAGCTGCGTCACGGCGGCCTTGACGCCCAACGGCTTGCCGTACCGATCCATCCCGGGAACCGTGATTGTCGGTCCCGGAAGAGGTCTGACTGTAATCATGTGCTAGACCTCACATCAGGTTGAAGTCTAATCCGGGCGGCAGTAGCCTGTCAACTGAAATCTTAAGCGAGGTGGGTATGAGCACAGACCAGGCTGTCAGATTCTACAAGGTGAGTGACGCGGCGACGCTGTTGGGGGTCAAAGAGAACACTCTGAGAAAGTGGATTTTGTTGAGAAAAATCGGTTATGCGAAAATTCACGGCGCGGTACGGATTCCACTGGCTGAGCTTGAGAAAATTGTGAATTACGTTCCGGCTCGCCCGGAGGCGCAGGGATGAGCGCAGACGTGCAGCGCTACGCGAGCGAGCTACGCGCAGACCCGGCGCTGGCGGAGCGGATCCTGCGCGAGTTCCCGCCCGTGCCAGAACCAGAGCGGGTGCTTATCCGAACGGATGAGGTATCGGTTGACGCGGCAATCGTGCGGGCGCTGGCGTTGGCCGTGAACGGAGTTGAATCCAGAATCGAGTTGACTAACCCATGAATATTGAACCTGAGCGCGTTATCGAATTTCGCGGAGGCATCGAGATTCCGCCGAAGGCGAACGGCGGCCACATAGCCGATTCGGGCGGCGTGGCTACTGTATTACAGGCGGCCATCCGGCGGATCATCCTGGACAAAGAAACTCCACCCTTCGATAAGCGGCGCAGCATCCGCGATCTTGTCAAGGATGAACTGCTTTCCGGGCGCAGCGGCTTCCTTTGTCAAACCTCTGATGGACGCAGTTTCTATTTTCGCAAAAGTGAGCGGCGTCTTTACGACCTTGAGCAAAGGCAATTTCAGCATCTTTTGTCAAGCGTCTCCGGCCTGAGTGCAACTGAGACCCAATTCCGTTTCGTCCTCGACGCATTACAGACCGAGGCGGCTCGAACGACGGCTGTAGAAGTTCACACGCTGAGCTTCTACGATCTGCGCACTGGCCGGCTGGCGGTTTCTGATGGCGGTGGTGGTGTGTGGTGGCGTGAGCGCGGCGGCAAGTGGGAGCCTGGCTACAACGGCGATAACGCCATTCTGTTTTTGACGGACTCCGATGCAGTGCCGTGGGAGCCTGAATTCAGTGACGACGGCGCGTTGACTTGGCTCCTAACTCAATTCTCGTTTGATGGGCAATCGGCGCTGAGCTGCGAGGAGCAAAAGACCTTGCTCATGATCTGGTTGCTGCAAAATTTCTTCCCCGCGCTGAGGCGGACGCGCATTATACCTGCATTTCTCGGCCCACAAGGGAGCGGCAAGACTTCCGCCATGCGGATGATCGGCACCTTGCTTTGCGGCACAGAATTTGATGTCACTGGCCTGAGCCGCGACCGCGAGGATGCGTTTGTCGCAGCGGTATCGAACCGGGTGATCGTGGCGCTCGATAACGCCGACTCTCGGGTTCAGTGGCTCGAAGATGCGCTCGCCACCTACGCGACTGGACTTCGGTATAGGCTGCGGCGGCTCTACACCACTAACGAGGAAGTCTCATACTCCCCCAAGAGCGATTCTCGTGCTTTCGAGCCGTGACCCGCATTTCAGAAGGCCAGATGTTGCCGAACGGCTGCTACCGTTCTATTTCAAGAGGCCCGAAAACTACCTGCCGGAATCCACGCTCTTCAACGAGCTTCTAAAACGGCGCGGCGGAGTTATGGGCGAGGTTCTCACCAAAGCGGGAACGATTGCCGACTGTCTCGTTGGTGCGAGTCTCCCAGCACTTCAGTTCAGGATGGCGGACTTTGCATCGTTTGGCGCGGCTGTGGCGCACGCTGACGGAAGAGATGACGAGTGGATGACGTTACTAGAGAAACTTGAAAAGGCTCAAATGAACTTCGCCGGCGAAGGTGACTCCCTAATTCAAATTCTCCGGGGCATCATCGACAGCGAAGGTGTGATCGGCCCCACGGACACCGGCAGTCTTTACAAAAAATGCGCGGCCCTGGCCGAGTCCGAATGCTTGCCATTTGCGCGGACGGCAGCAGGCTTTGGGAAGCATTTGACGAACATGCGGCGGGTGATCGAGATCGAGTTGCCAGCAAAGTTTATCGAGGAGCGGTCCGGCTGGCGGCGGTACGTCACCATCCGCCCGAGGGAGTCCTGATGGTGGTGCAAGTGGCGCAGGTGGTGATAAATCCCAAACAAATTGTAATTCAGAGGCCGGAATGACCCTCCTGGACTACCTACTATCGCCGTCCTTAGAGCATGACGCCTGTGATGACCGGCTGGCGGAAAAGAAAACTTTTCCCGAAACATCACCACTTCCGCCACATTCACCACTTCAGCGGTCGGCAGCGGACGAATTTGACGAATTAAGGCCCGCACCTGACCTACCCCTCGGCAGGCCAGACGACCGTGGCGAGCTGGTGCTAACCTGCGAAGACATGCCGGAGTTGGAAACCCGGCTGAGGCTTTCCGGCTGGAAGGTGGAGCGGCGCGGAGACGGGCTGCTTTGCTGGACGGGAAGGAAACCAAGGCTTCAGTGAGCACGGCGACCCAGTTCGAGATGGTCGAGCTTCTGGAACAAGCGGGAGCGCGTCCGCGCGGCAATCGGCATGACTGCCCGAAGTGTGGTGGGTTCAGGACCGTCACTCACACCGATGAGACTTTCTTTTGCCACAAGTGCGGATGGAGAGGAAACGCGGCGACGCTGGCGAAAGAGCTTGGCGTTTATAAGCCATTGCCACGTGATGAATACCTTCGGCAGAAGAGGGAGCGCGAGCGGGCGCACAATTCCGTAGTGCGGCTCTACCAGGCGGTTCGGGCGCGGCGCATGGAGTTGCTCGATTCTCTCCATGAGCTGGCCCGGCTTGAGGCACTGGTGCACGATGCCGGGATGGATGACGAGACGGCATGGGACTCGCTGGCGACGGTCTACCGCGAGCGGCCCGAGATTGAAGGCGAGCTTGATTATCTCGAATCCGCAAGCGCGAAGGAATTATCGCAATTTCTGCCAGGTTTTCTCGTCTGCCCCAAAATGCAGCAGAAATTTCGCGCCACAATGCCCCAGGATGCGCCGGCGGCGCAACGCCCACCACAGACCGCGTCTGTATTCATGCTCGGATTCTCGCCCGCTAGGGAGCCTTAACCTAATGCAAGTATGCAAGATATGCCGCTTTCCGCTTCGGCGGGAAGTCGAATTGATGATCGCCACAGGCGGAACGTATCGCACCATTGCGCGACAGTATCGTCTCTCAGACTCGCTCGCCTTTTCGCCCACTTCCCTGTGGAGACACGTGCACCGCTGTGAGCCGGCGCTTTCACAAAGGCCGCTCGATCCTGTAACAGCGGGACGGCTGGTCCGCCAGCTTGGGGAGAATGACGTTGCGCGGCAATGCCTGCCGGTGTTTCAGAAGTCCTTACAGGTGGTCAAGGAATTCAAAAAAACATCCCGGCAGCTAGCCGCTGCCGTGAAAAAGAGGGAGAAGCCCCGGCCCGGCGAAGAAGAGGAATAAACCGCAACGCCTGTTTTGCCTAGCGGCGTTGAGCGCTGCGGATATTCGGCGTATTATTGCGTCGTTTCTCAAAATCCAGAGCGGAGGGGTTCAAATGAGTGAGGCAGAATTAGTTAAGAGGTTGGAGAAGCTGGAGCGGGACAACCGGAGGCTGAAACGCTCTGCCCTTGCCGCGTTAATGCTGGCAGCCGTGTTGCTTGCCGGTTATGCGGCCTCGTGCTCTCGAAATCAGAGAGCGAGCGGCGCGCGGAACGCTCCCGAGAAGATCACCGCCCACGAAATTGATCTTACAGACAGCTCAGGAAAAGTGCGGGTCAAGATGTACGCCGACGAGAAGGGCGCAACCGGCATCGTGCTCTCCGACGCCAAGGGCAAAAAACGCGCGGCGGTGGCAGTCGATTCGTCAGGCGGAACCGCCGGCATAGCGCTCACCGACGCCCAGGGCGAGCCACGAGAGATGATGGGCGTCGATTCGTCAGGCGCGCCGGGCATCTGGCTTGACGACGCGCAAGGTATTCCACGCGCGTCGATGGCCGTCTCTTCGTCAGGGAACCCGACTATCGAACTCACCGACGCGCAAGGTTTCGGAATGACCTTAGGCCGCACCAGCACGGCCACGCCGACCACGGGCCAGACGCAGAGAACTTCCGCCGCCTCAATCGTGATGTTCGGCAAGAGCAAGAGCAAGGATCACCCTGTCATCTGGCGAGCGCCGTAGCCTCCCCGCGCACATTGCCAGAGCGCCAGGGCCGAAAAAGCAAGCTAGAAAAAGAACGGAAATAAAAAATCGCCGCTGTGGAGTCGAGCCAGCGCCTCCGCCGCTTTCGAGGGCTACCTCTTGGGCTTATGCCTCACCTGCCAGTGCACCGGGAATGGTGCAAAAAATTTGGTGTACTTTTTGGTGTACCCCCCGATCAAAAACGGTCACAATTGGTCACAATCGAGGAAGGCGGGAAACCCTCACGGAAGGCGCGTAAATAGCGATTAATCTCGCTCTGTCGCAATCCATCACAAAGGCGGGAGAAACCGGCCTGAAAGAAGTGTCAAGGTAGCGCTCTAACCGGGCTGAGCTACGGGCCTATGGATTAGTAAAGTTCGTTGTCTTGCGTGCCGAGTCTAAGATAACACGGTTAGTTCCTCTCGTGATTTTCGGCGAATCTTTTGCTCAATGATCGTGCAAATTCTCCGGCGAATGATCCGGGCAAGCTATAATGAGGCGCGTTCCGCGATACTTGAATTTCGCTACTGGAGGCAGGGTATGAGACGTTGCACAATTGCATTATGCCTGTTGTTGGCGGCGCCGGTATTTGCGCAGCCACAACGGACGCCAGAGATTCCTTACCGTTCCGTTCCAAACTTTCTCAAACTGCCGGCCGGAATTTATCTGGAGGCGCCTGTCGGGGTGGCTGTTGATTCTCAGGGAGACCTTTACGTTGCTAGCAGGAGCAGGCATCCCATCATGGAGTTCCGTCCGGACGGAACCTACATGCGATCGGTCGGCGACGGCTTGACATCTTTTGACTCGCCGCACTCCATTCGGATCGGGCCGCAAGGAAACCTCTGGTATGTAGACGTCGCGGCTAACCTCATCATCGAGTTTAGCCCGCAGGGATCACTATTGAGGGTATTGGGCAGGAAGCCGGATACATGGCAAGCACGATATGGGTCTAGATCACTCCATCCCAATCCAGCCTGGATGTTCGACGGGCCGACTGATCTGGCTTTCGGACCTTCCGGAGACATTTTTGTCACCGACGGGTACGGCAATTCACGCGTGGCTGAATTCGATCACAACGGAAACTATCTCAAGTCCTGGGGCGAGCGAGGCGCAGGGCCAGGGCAGTTCCACACGCCCCACTCCATCGTGATCGACGCCAAGGGAATGATCTATGTAGCCGACCGCGCCAACAAGCGAATCGAAGTTTTTGACAGCCAGGGAAATTTCCAGAAGCAATGGTCGCTTCCCGATCCGGCGGCCTTATGCATCACGCCCGGTCCGCACCAGGTTATCTACAGCGCGGACGGCTTTGGTGGCCGTTTTTACAAGCTGGATCTCAACGGAAAAATTCTCGGCCAATTCGGCACATTCGGCAAAGGACTTGGACAATTTATGTGGGTGCACGGCATCGCGTGTCCAAGTGAGAACGTCATCTACGCAGCCGAGGAGGTTAACTACCGGGTGCAGAAGTTGGTCTTAAATCCGACCCGGTAAGAAATGCACTGCCGTTACCAGCTTCCCACTTCCCAGGTAAAAGTGGTGAAGGTCCGGCGCGTTGTGGAGACTCCAGGCTTGGGAAATGATGACTTGCATTTCCTCAGGTGTTGCAGCGCCCGCGTAGGCAGCGAGTCGCAGAGCTTTATCTTCGAGTTCCGCCCGGGCGAGGGTATTTTCCGGATCTCCCTTGGGGCCTGCGATCCTGGTTTCAAGGCGGCGCCCATCGCGCGTTGACACTGTGACATGCCCGCCCCAGCGTTTGCCGGCTGCGCGCTCGATTTCGGGATCGAGAACCATTTCCACGCGGCTGTGGAACGCGCGTATTTTGGGATCGCGCAGTGCCGCTTCAGTGAAATCGCCAATCCCGGCGCGGCCGTAGAGCGCAATGAGCGCCAGCACGAAGCCCATTGAAAATTTGGATTGGTGAATTGTCCCTGGGTAGCTGACTGCGCCGAGCACGTCGATGGCGCCCTGGTGCACGTGAGCGGTGACGCGGGCCACGTCTTCAGCTTTAAGGTGATGCTCCAGCATAAGCGCGAGCAGCGCATCGGCGGAAGGATGGGTGTGGCGGCAGCAGGCGTGCAGCTTGTATGAACACTCGGTGATCGCCCAGCGCCTCCCCAGCCCTTCCGACAGCTTTGCGGGACCGGCGTTGCCTCCCATGCCGGCCGCCATGCCCCTCTCGCCCTGTAAAATTTCTGATGCGCCCATGAAGCCGTCCCGGGCGATATAGGCGGAAAGCAGTCCGTCCGCTGCGGCTTTCGCGGCGTGCAGAGGCTTCGAGTCCGCCGCATCGCGCAAAAACTCCCAAAGCCCTGCTGCCTGTGTGCCGGCGGAGCCGAGCGCGTGCTGCATTTTTGCGGCGTCGAGACCGAGAAGGCGGGCTACGCCGACGGCGGCTCCGAGCGTTCCCGCCGTGCCGGTTGTGTGGAAAACCTTGTAGTGGGCGGGGCCGAGGAATTCTCCAATGCGGATCGCGGCCTCAAAACCCGCTACGGCCGCGGCGATGAAATTTTTTCCAGAGGCGCCTGTATGCTGCGTGGCGGCAAATACCGCCGGAAAGACCACCGTTCCTGGATGGAGCAAGCCGCCAATGTGCACGTCGTCTTGTTCCGCGATGTGGGATGCAGCGCCGTTCACCAGCGCAGCGAAAAAAGGCGAAGTGCGCCGCCGCGACACGAGAATTTCACTGGGGCCGTCAGCAGGGCCCATCGCCGCCGCGAACTGCTCCAAGATGCGGACCGGGCGCGCTCCGCGGCCTGCCAGAGCGCAACCAAACCAGTCTAGGAAGGCTTCTTCTGTGCGAGAGACCACCGCCGGGGGCAGGGCTTCAAATCGCAGGCCCGCCAGAAACTGTGCGAGAAGCTGCGTTGCGCTTTCTTTGATCGCA
>JBOGJZ010000032.1:0-6232 GCA_050745645.1 Terriglobia bacterium
GGCTTGTTCTGACAAGCCGCTCGCGGCGCGAAATGTAGGTGTTCTGCTGGGCACCCATAACGGCACGGTTAAAACCGTGCCCTTCCGCCGTCGTCCGGTACGTTCATGAATAATCCAGGCTAAGGCGCAAAGTCGCAAGGTTACATCAAGCGAATAAAGGGGATTCCCTTTGCGATCCTTGCGTCTTGGCGTCTTTGCGAGATGCCGTTGATTGTTTTCAACGAGTTCTTAATCATGCTCTTCCGTGGTTTCCTTAAAGTCCGACTCCAGGGCGGCGGAGTCTACCCGGGACATAATCTCCTCGAACCGCTGGTGGCGATGTATCGTAACCGGCCCAAAAAGCTCCTTCTGACGCAGCAGAATCGCGCGCAGGCGAGCCATTTCCAGCAAGGCTAAGATGAGCGCGATCAGTACGTTGCGTGCGATGTACCCTGTCATCAGGTCTTCCAACCTCACAGGATGGCGCCGAGAGAGAAGCACCTGTTTGACGTGCTCGATCATGTCCGCCACCGAAACCTCGTCGCGTTTCACCTCGAGCGAGGGCCGGTCTTTGGCGCGCTCTATGACCTCCCGGAACGCCGCGATCAAGTCAAAGACGGAAACCGCCAGACCCGGCTCATCCTCCGCCTCCAGGAACTCGCCGATTCCCGGCTGTGACCACGTGGCTTCCTCAACTACCCGCTTCGATTGCAGCATCTGCGCGGCGTTTTTGAATTGCTCGTGCTCAAGCAGTCTGCGCACTAAGTCCGTGCGGGGATCTTCCTGCTCCTCCGGCTCCGCAGCGGGATCGGGAGGGAGCAATAGCCGCGACTTAATGTGGATGAGCGTAGCCGCCATGAAAATGAACTCGCCTGCCACGTCAATGTTCAACTCCTCCAGCAGACGAATGTACTGCAAGTATTGGTTGGTGATCTGAGCGATTGGAATGTCGTATATGTTGATCTTTTGCTTGCGGATCAGATCAAGCAGCAGATCGAGCGGACCTTCATAGATGTCGAGTTTGAGGCGCGGGGCCGTCTCGCCCGCGGCAACGACCAGTTGAACCCGCGTTTCAGCCTGCTCGGCGCCGGCATCTTGCGAGATTGCGAATTCGGGATCTCGGTGTTCTTCCAGCATCATGTAAGGTTCATGGCGGATCGCACCTCCGCCATCGTGGCGCAGGCCACTTGCCGGGCTTTTCGCGTACCCTGATCCAACACGTCCCACACGACTCGCGGGTTTCGTTCGATTTCCCGGCGCTTTTCTTGTATTGGCGCGAGGAATTGATTCAAATAGCCGGCCATCAGCTTTTTGCATTCCACGCAACCGATCTCTGCGGTCCGGCACTCGCGGTTGACCCGTTCGATCACATCGGATGGCGAGAAAATCTTGTGAAAATCGAACACCGGGCAAACATCCGGGTTACCCGGATCGCTCCGGCGCTTGCGGGCAGGGTCCGTCACCATGCCGGCAACCTTCTTGGAGACGGTTTCAGATGTGTCGGAAAGGAAAATGGCGTTGTTATAGCTCTTGGACATCTTGCGCCCGTCTGTGCCAGGCAACCTGGGAGATCGAGTCAACAGCGCTTCAGGCTCGGGAAAGACGGGCCTGTAAAGATGGTTAAACCGGCGACCGATTTCCCTTGTTAACTCGACATGCGGCACTTGGTCCTCGCCCACCGGCACTGCGTCCGCCTTGTAGATTAGGATGTCTGCCGCCTGGAGTAAAGGATAGCCCAGGAATCCGTAAGTGTGCAGATCGTGTCCCTTCAAATTCTCGATCTGTTCCTTGTAAGTCGGCACCCGCTCGAGCCAACCGAGAGGCGTGAACATGGAGAAAAGCAGGTGCAGCTCAGCGTGCTCTGGCAGCCGCGACTGAACAAACAGTGTTGATTTGGATGGGTCCAGTCCAGCCGCCAGCCAGTCCGTTACCATCTCCTGAATGTTGCTTTGCAATTCCCCGACCTCTGCATATTCAGTGGTCAGCATGTGCCAGTCGGCCACGAAATAATAGCTTTCATAGCGGTCCTGCAACTTTACCCAATTGTCCAACGCCCCTACCAGATTGCCGAGGTGCAATCTGCCCGTTGGACGCATACCGCTCAAAATTCGGGGACGATGGCTGGCGTTCTCCGGCATGGGTTGGTTCGGGAAATTGTGCGGAAGGCTTTGGCGTATCGTAAGCAAACGCCAAATAAACCTTACCTCGGTCATTCACCGCTGCTAGGATAACATAGTCCGCCGCTCAGTCATTTCTGGCAAATTCTTTATGCTGTCAATGGCGAGATAAGCTGGCCCTACTTCTTCCTGCTCCAAGCCGAAAGCTGCTTGTTATAATATGGGAAGCTGCGCTGGTGTCTCGGCTTATAAGTTCATTGCATAAATCCGAATGGCATTCCGAGCCCGGGAATCTGCCCGCCGCCTTCCTTGGGCTCCGGCGCGCCGCGGCGCTGCCACGGAAACCTCAATGCGAATCCGTAATAGGACTCGCACCTTCGGTCTGCTGCTTATTGATTCCAAAGCGTTTTCTCGCTTTGCCTACCCCTCACTCCTGGAGGCCGGTTAGCGCGCCGGACCGGCGCCTTCAGCCTCTTTCCGGTGAAACGGGGTTTGCAAAAGATGAGAGCCATGGTTTCAGCGCATCTTGATTCGGAATTCATCCAGCTTAACAGCTCCAGGCGAGACGAAGGAGACCCATGAGACGTATGAGACAAGAAATTTCAGGGGGCAGAGGAGCCCCGTCCAAGTTGAGCTTCTTGCAGCGCAGCATTCGCGGTATAAGGCTGCGGCTTTGGGACGGGCGGTACTATGACGGAACCCTGTCCCGGAATGACAGCGGCCTGGATATCACTTTTTCAGCGAACTTCTGACCCGGGACACTAGATAAACCTTACCTCGGTCATTCACCGCCGCCAGGATAACATAGTCCGCTGCTTGGTCATTTTTGGCAAATTCTGTATGCCGCCAATGGCGAGATAGGCTAGCCACTACTTCTTCCTGCTCCAAGCCGAAAGCTGTCTGTTATATGATATGGGAAGCTGCGTTAGTTATGGAGGCCGCAGGCTTCTGAGGGTGTAAGGTAAAAGGTATGGGCAGCCGGAAAAGTTTCAGAGTCGGAAGTTGTGGTGCGCTTTTCGCTGCGCTTCTCTGGCTGGCGGTGGCGTTCCCTCCACCAGCCATGGGCCGAAAGCGGCCGCCCCTAACCAATCTGACGGTGCTCGTAACCGACCACGCCACTCACAAGCCGATATTCCAGGCCCATCTTACATTGGAATTCCGTGATCCCAGAAGCCGGTTGGGAAAGGTTATTTCATACAGCGCCAAGACCAACCTGCAGGGTGAGTATAGATTCGAGTTCATTCCCATGGAGGAGGTTTATCTAGTAGTAACTTCCCCGGACCACGAGACACTTGGTAAGACCTTCCAAATCACGGAAAATAATCAGGTGGTCCGGCTGGAACTCAGAAAACCACAACCGCTCCGCTGAGGCCGGACGGCGGGCGGCTTGAAGAGGCGGCGATGGATTGTGCTGTAGGAGACCATAATCACAATGGTCTGTTAACTCAAACACTTAGTCAAACCTGCACCAATTTAATGCAAATCGTTAAAAGCCCTTCACAATCGGAACGTTAAGCCTGCAAACCTGCATTTTTCCACAAAGTTTTCAACAGAAGTGTTGATAATTATTTGCGCTCCGGACTTTACTATCTTTGTATATACGTTGACCCTCATAAACGAATGTTTATGAGGAGGCAGACGGAACTTCCCGGCTGTGAATCCAGCAAGTCGCAGGAAGTCCGGCTACGGCTTACTGCGGCTGGTTTCAGCTTGCGAGTTGAAATAGCCTTGGTCCATCCAGATCGTAGTTTGCTTCTTCAAGCTCTCCACTGCTGCGTTGACTTTCTGCTGCCGGAGAGCGTTTTCGATTTCCGGCGCTGCTTGTTTGAGCGTGATTTGCGGATGGTCCACAACCTGAAAGAAGACGATGGCGTTAGGAGTATCCTGAATGGGCGAGAGATCGCCTTTTTTGAGCTGGAAAGCCATCTTCACGAACTCAGGAAGGCTTGGACCATCCTGAATCGTCCGGGTCTGCGCGTCAACCACAACCTCATGCGGCACGGCGTACTGTTGAGCTACCCGCCCTGCATCCTCGCCGGACGCAAGCGCCTTGCGTATAGCCTCGGCGCGAGCCTGCGCCGCCTGCGGAGAAAGGCCACCTCCGCTCTGGCCTGGCTGGGCCTTTCGTATTGCGACTTCACGAATCTGGGCTTGTTGAAATTCGGATCTGTGAGTTGAAAAGTATGCGTTGACTTCTGCCGGGGTCACCACCGCCCTGGATGCCAGTTTCTGGTATTCCAGGCTTGCGAGCAACTGCTCGCGGTGCTGTTTCATGGCCTTCTGGAAAAGCGGAGAGGAGTCCAGATGGCCGCTCTCGGCCGCCTGAGAAAGCACCAGGAGCGTGGCGTACTGGTCGCCAATCGAGCGGCGTCCTTCGCTTTCCACCTTCTCGCGCGCTTGCGGAGTAAGGGATTGCAAGACGAAGTCGATGTCGGATTGAGTCACCTGAGCGTTTCCGACCTTGAGCACCACCTGGCTGGCGCCTGCGGTATTTGACGTGTTAGAAGGCTGGTTATGGGTCTGCGCGCACGCGCCCATCGCGCCGCCCAGGATGGAAAGCGCGCCGGCGATGCACAGTGCTTGGTAGAGCTTAAGATTTTTCATTCATTCTCCAAAGCCTTTGTCGAAAGCTTGACTTATCTTATAACAATAGAGTGTGGTAATGGTAGTGCATCTAGTTTAGGTTGCTGAAAAACTCGTCCGGCCTGTCATTCCGGGAAGCCACAGGCGGTCCCGAGCTTGCGAGGGAGGAATCTCGTTAGCTATTTGTTTGCAGAGCGAGATTCCTCGCTGCGCTCGGAATGACACGGTTCTGGAGCGTTTTTCAGCAACCTTGCTAGCAAGGTAATTTTCGGAGGAGAATTCAATGCAGCTTCTTATCTTGCATGGTCCAAATCTTAACCTATTCGGCCGCCGCGAACCTGAGATATACGGCTCGATGACGCTTGGCGAAATTAATCTGCGCCTCCAGGCTCTGGCGAAAGAATTGGGAGTCGAACTCGTCATTGCGCAGTCGAATCACGAAGGCGCGCTCGTCGATGCATTCCATGCCCACATCGATGACGTTCAGGGCGCAATCATCAATGCGGGCGGACTGACCCAGTACAGCGTGTCATTGCATGATTGCATTAAGGCGATGCCCTTTCCGGTAGTTGAGGTGCACATGTCAAATCTCGCAGTGCGCGAAGAATGGCGCCACCACTCAATGCTCACACCGGCGGCGCTGGGGACCGTGCAGGGTTTTGGCTGGCGATCCTATACGGCAGCGCTTCGGGCGCTGGTCGAGATAATAGAAGAGAAGCGACGGGACAAGAAGGCTTAATATCCATTTTATTTTCTTGACGGGCTGAACCTTAGAGTGGTACAAGCATAGGTCGCCTGTGAGTTCCACTCGTATCGCGCGAACCAGCCGCGAAATAGAGCGCTCAATCAAAATTAAAACAAGCGGCTGTGCCGATCAGGAGATTGTGATGAAACGTTTACAGAGACTTGCTCTTGTTCTGTCCGTTCTGATATTGGCCTCGGTAGTGCCTGCGAATGCACGGAATGCCAGCCCGGCTACGATCCAACAGTTGAAAAAGATCAAGCAGGAGTGGTCCAAGGCCGAGATGGACAACAACGCACCGTTCCTGAATAAGCTCTGGGCTGATGATTGCATTTTCGGCACAAGCATGGGCACGGTGATGACGAAACAGCAACTGATGCCGCTTTTCAAAGGGAAGAGCCGTAAAGTCACTGAGCTTCGCTCGGATGATATCCATATACGGCAGTACGGAAATGTGGCGATCATGACTGATCAGACGACCATGCATGCCGTGCTTAAGGGAAAACCGTACGGGGGTGTATACCGGTACATCCGGATTTTTGTGAAAGAGAGCGGGCAGTGGCGCGTCGTGCTGGTGCAAGCAACACCGCTGAAAGCCACGCTGCCGTGAAAACGAGTTTAGACGCTGGTAGTATTCTTTAACAGTTTGTTGAAAAACTCACTCAGCCTGTCATCCTGAGGAGCCGAAGGCGGCGAAGGATCTCGCAAGTCCTTAAAAATAGCAAAAGCAGATTCTTCCCGACTTCGCCGGGACAGGTCGCTCCGCTCAGAATGACAGGGGCGGAACGTTTTTCAACAAACTGTTAAGTGC
>JBOGJZ010000033.1:0-4828 GCA_050745645.1 Terriglobia bacterium
TCCTGGCCGTGAGCGTCTTGCAACCGCTGACGAAAATAGACCGCTCCGGGAGTTATCTGAGTAACCACGCCGTCGAAGACAGCTTCATCGGGCCGCAAGAAATATGCTACGTCTGTGTCATTGGTTACAATGGCGATCATACGATGGCCTGCATCTGCGGAGACAGTTCCTTGCAGCCGCAGTTGATCGATCAGCAACCCGGCCGGTCCCGGCGGCAGGGCGATTGTCGCTCTACCGCGCGCTAAAGCCAGCTTGGACTTCGCTCCACCAGGACTCGGTGGCGGCGGCAGCCTGAATGGATCTCTTTTACTTGCCCCATTCGAATCTGGACCGCTTTGATAACTCAGACTCGCAGAACCGGCGAGCAGCTCCGGTTTTGCGGAGGCAGCATTTCCAGCAGGGGCCTCCACGTGCGCCTTCGCCGATGGGATCGAGATAGCCAGGGCAGAAGCCGCGAAGAAAATTAGAATTGCGGGTGGCGTTAGCGCCGGGAAGATGGCGCGCTGGAGGCCCCATCGGCGGCTCCGTTTAAAAGATGACGCGGTCCACATAGCCTCAACTCCACAGATTTATCGGCGCAGCCCGCGCCTGGGCGGAGGTGGCGGCGGAGGCGGACTATTGTAAAAAGTCGTGAGAACACAGTTCGCGCCCACCGTCTCGTCCGGACTAACCCGGTATGATCCCATTCCACCCTGGCCGGCAGCCGGTCCTAAGGTAAGCCCGGAGATATTTACGATCCGGGAGCTGGCTGCCAGACGGCTGAAGAAACCCAACATGCCGTAATAGGTTCCATCCAAATGTAAGGTAAAGGGCATCGCCGTATCGTACATTTGGCGTATAGGCGGCTGCTCAACCAGCGAGCGGACACGGACTGCCGACGATGCCGCCGTATCGTGAACCAATTTGACGAACTGGTCCTCGGCCGGCTGGTCTGGAACGATCTGGCGGAGCGTGTCTAGCTGCTTCTGAGCTAGCGCGATTCGCTTGATTAAGTCGGCCCGCTGGCCCTCAAGCGCGCGACCCCGGAGATTCTGACTGTGCAGCACAGCCCGCTGGCCCTCGAGCGCCTTGACCTTTTGGCCGAGAGGCATCACTAAATCGTAATAAGCGAATGCAGCGAGAAGCACCGGCAGACAGGCCAGGAGAATGCCTTGCTGCTGCGGGGAGAGGTCGCTGAATTTTTTCGACGCCATATCAGGCTCTTATCCGGTTCATCGACCTGGTTGCCGCCCCCTGGATCCGGAGGGGGGGGCCGGAGGGGGCGGCGCCTCTACCGGAGGTCTGTAGAGGCAATCCAGGTCGAATTTAAAGCTTGTTCTGCTGTTCTGGTCATCTTCAAAAATCTGTCTCAGTTGCACGTCATTGAACGTCCGGAGGCTTTCAAGCGCGGCCATGAAGTCCGCGATGCTGTTTACTTGGTCTGACAGCCCGTGGATAGCCAGCCGTTCTTTCGAGTCGTCCACTGAGAGCAAATACAGGCCGTTGATCTTATTCACCGCGCTGCCAAGTTGAGCCATAAGCTGCTGCGGACCCGTGCGGTTTTGCTGGAGGGTCTGGATCAGCTGAATGTGGGCGTTAATTTGACCGAGCTGACCTTGGTACATTGCATCCTGCGCTTGGATTCCAGCCAGCCGGGCCGCCTCTTGCCGCTCCATGGCGATCGCGGAGTTAAGCTGAGTGATTTTGTGGTTGGAACTCCAGTAGAGCAACCCTACCAGGCCACAGCAAATCACAAGACTCGCAAGAGGATAAACTTCTTTCCGTTGCACGAGCGATGGCCGCGCTTCGCGAGCCTTCGGTTCGGCTTCCTGCTTGACAGGTTGTATCAGGTTAATGCGAATCATGCTGCGTCAAAACTTCTCAGAGCGAGACCCATAGCGATAGTCATTCGTGGCGCAAGCTCAGCCACAAAACTTGGATCAAACTTATCCTTGCTAAAATGAACCTTGCGGAATGGATCCAAAATTTCGACTGGCAGGTCGAATTCCGCCTTCAGTAAATCGATTAGCCCCTTGACCCGCGCCGTGCCTCCGGCGAGATAAATCGCATTGATGGGATCGGCGGAAGTCGTGTGCCGGAAGAAATCAAAGGTCTTTTGAATCTCAAGCAATAGAAGCTCGGAGACCGAGCGAAGGTGGGGAAGCTCGGCATCCGGAGCGATGTTTGGCAGAGTCTGGCCCATCTTCAGCTTTTCCGCATCCTCAAAGCTCAGGTCGAGTTCCTTTTGCAGAATGTCCGTGTATTGATTTCCTCCGACTGAGACGTCACGCGTAAACATCGGCATTCCACCGCGCGTGATGTTGATATTCATAATGCTGGCGCCTATGTTTAAGAGCGCGATGATCTGGTCAGCGGGAGGCTCATAGCTGACTTCAAAAGCGTTTTGCAACGCGAACGCGTCGATATCGACGACCTGAGGCGTCCTGTTGGCTTGCGCTAACACGTCCGTGTGGCTTTGAATCTTTTCGCGCTTCACTGCCAGTAGCAACACGTCGAGCCCGTTGCCGGCGGACGCAGGGCCCAGAACGTGATAGCTCAGATTCACTTCTGCAAGGTCGAACCGGATATGCTGGAGAGCTTCCTGCTGGACCGCCCGCTCGAGTTCTTCCTCGGTCGCTGCTCCCACCGTGATTCTCTTCACGATGACCGAGTGGCCGGAAACGGATGTGGCCACGTCCGGGGTTGTGATCTGGCTCTGTTCGAATAGCTTTTCAATCGCTGACGAAACAGAAAGGGTATCCATGATGGCTCCGTCTACGATGCTGTCCTGGCTCAATTGATCCAGCGCCAGGCTCACCAGCTCATAGCGCCCTCCGCTTTGCTTGAGTTGTACAGCCTTAACGGAACTCGAGCCGATGTCCAAGCCGACAAGATCATTCGCGGTCTTACGTTTCGACCAGAACATTTTCCACCTCACGCCCGGCCTGCTGGGCGTCTCCACGTTTCACGCGAAGCCTTCCGCTGCCTGCTTTGCCTTTCCATCCAGTTGTCCAATACTGCTTTTTTGAACCGCCACCTGTTTCCCAACTTGAAAGCCGGAACGCGCTCCTCGGTCACATACTTGTACAAGGTCTCTTTGGAAACGCCGAGGTACTGAGACGCCTCGCGGACATCCATGACCTCCCTGAAATACGCCATTCGGATCGCCCTTTACTGAGATAATCGGCGGAACCTGTTGCCCGCTTTAGTTATTTGTTAAGTAGTTCACATACACTTCTATAAGGTAATTAGTAGTTTGTCAAGTGCTATTATAGTTATTTCACTGTTAGTTTTACCCGTTCCGCAGCGCCCTGCCGAACTCTTCCAGGGAAATTCAGCCTTAAGTAGATGACTTCCCGATACTTGGCGCGCGAATTGATCCCGACGCAGCGGAAAAGCCTGTAGATTGGCGGAATTAGTGAAATTGCTTGTTACAACTTTTGAAAAACCGTGCCAGAGTCAGTGAAATAACCCTACGGGTGCGTTGTGGTGGGTGGTGATTGGGGTACAAACGGCCGCTTCTTTCGACGATCTGGCGATGCGGTTCAGCTTTTGCCCTGTGCGTGCTCCCAGCTAAAGCGCCGTGTGCGCACCGTATTCGTCATCGGCCCGGACAAGAAAATCAAGCTGCAGCTCATTTACCCGATGAGCGCGGGCCGCAACTTCGATGAAGTGATGCGTGTTCTCGATTCATTGCAGCTTACAGCCAAGCACCAAGTTTCAACGCTGGTGAACTGGAAACCCGGCGACGACGTCATCATCAGCGGCAGCGTTTCGAATGACGAGGCAACAAAGAAGGACCCCGGCGGGTGGAAGGCGCCGAAGCCGTACATGCGGATCGTCCCCCAGCCGAAGTAGCGTGTGCGGCAAGATGAGGCGGAGCTCCCACACCCGCGCTGCAGAGCCACGGTCCGGGATACCTGGGCGCGGGTCCTTCGTTCGAAGGATGTTGGGATTGGTCGCCCAAAGAGGGGCTAACTCACGTCCTGTGTGATAGACTGTGCTTCCTGGTCCGCTCTGCATCGGCGCATCTCCAGCACACGCCGGACGATTACAGTGCTGTATGGGGTCGCAACGCGAATGTTGCCAGTGAGGGAGGCCACAGTGGCAGAACGACTGAACGATGAAGTCTGGACTGCGGAAGACCTGCTCGAACGCTTGGAACGTCGCGACAAATTCTTCGTCCTGGATGTGCGCAATCACGATGAGTTCGAGAGATTTCGACTCGAAGGCCGCAGCCCCGTGCCCGCCGTCAATATTCCCTATTTCGAGATGCTCGAACTGGGCGGCAAAGACGAGATGTTGGACTCCGTTGTCGCTTACGTCGAGCGGGAGCTTGCGGACCGACTTCCCTCTGACCTGCCGGTCCTTGCGGTATGTGCCAAGGGTGGCACTTCGGAGCTCGTCGCCCAAGGGCTGCGCCGCCTGGGCTACGCCGGCGCCACCCTCAAGGGTGGGATGAAAGCCTGGGGTGAGCACTATGCGACCCACGCTCTGGTCGAAGGTCCCGATCTGGCAATTTACCAAGTGAGCCGGACCGCCCGAGGGTGCCTGAGCTACGTTGTAGCGAGCGCGGGGAAGGCTATCGTGATAGATCCCCTCCGCCACCTCCATCCTTACTTGGACTTGGCTCGCGCTAGAGGCCTCACGGTCGAATCGGTGATTGACACGCACGGCCATGCGGACCACATCAGCGGCGGACGTGCTCTCGCCGCCAAGACGGGTGCTTCCTACTACCTGCATCCGTACGACGCCATTCATCCCATCGACGTGTTGCCCGCGACGTTTCCCTACGAGTTCATTCGCGACAGCCAAATATTCCCAGTCGGACGGCACGAACTCAAGGCAC
>JBOGJZ010000034.1:0-6300 GCA_050745645.1 Terriglobia bacterium
GCCAAGTCGGTGTGGTATATAGAGATGCTTCAGCCGAGGCTGCCGAAGACAAGGGTTCCTGCGAGCGGTGTTAGTAGCCTGGCATCACTGGCCGCTGCATTAGGTTCTACCGAGGGAGAGACACGATTCGGTAATCAATAAGGTAGTACGCTTTGAACAAAAATCTGCTTGTTGTTATGGAGGAAATGATGTCATCAGATCACATGAATGCTAGAAGGCTAGGCCGCTGCTTCACAATTGCGCTCGCTCTTGGGCTGGCCTCGCTGCTGCCCCAGATTGCCTGGTGTGCAGGCGCGAATATCGGCTCTCAATTGCGCACATCGAAACAGGTAATCCAAGCGGCGCAAGGCGAAGTTCCTGCGGCGTCGCAGGACATCAAGCACGTCCTGCTGCTGATCATCGATGGAGCTCATCCTTTTGATGTGGAAAACTACATTGAAACCCATCCGCAATCAGCGCTTGCCAAGCTGAAAGCGATGGGGGTGTGGTACAAAAATGCTTCCACCACCATACCTTCGGATTCGTTCCCAAGCATGATGGCCATGATCACAGGAGGAGGGCCCGCTACGACGGGCGTTTGGTATGAGGTCAGCTACCACCGTGATCTCTCTCCTCCAGGTTCTGATTGCAGCACGACGGGGACCGAAGTATATCTCGACGAAACCATCGACATCAATAAACACGACACCTGGGGCGGCGGTGGGTTTAACACGGCGGAATTACCTCGTGACCCTAAGAATAACTGCGCTCCTGTCTACCCCCACCAATTGCTGCGGGTGAATACGATTTTCGACGTTATCAAGCAGGCGGGCATGGAAACGGCTTTCTCTGATAAGCAAAGAGGCGACGAGATAGAGCAAGGCCCCACCGGGCATGCTATCGATGAGCCTTACACCCCGGAGAATGCTTCCTTAGCTCACACCTACCAGGCGGTAGAGCAGTACGATGACTTTCGGAATCAGGCGCTGCTTAACTGGATCAACGGCAAGAACTCTAAGGGGACCGGACCGGCGCCCGTCCCGGCTATTATGGGCATAACTTTTCAGTCTCCAGCGCAGGCAGAAACTAACCCGAAAGGTGGCTGGACGGACGCCAGCGGAACACCCAGCGCCCTCCTTACAAAAGAGTTCAACCACGTCGACGCAGATATCGGGAAGCTGCTCGATGAACTGAAAGCAAATGGTCTGATGTCTTCGACCGTGATTATCGTGACCGCCAAACATGGGGACCAGCCGATCGACGTCACCCAAGTGCGGAGGATTGATCCGAAGATCATGATCGATGCGGTTGATGCGGTCGCCCCGCATGCGGGTCACGGCCCTGGCGACGATATCGACATGTTCTGGCTGCAGGACCCAAGCAAGACGGCGGCGGCGGTCAAAGCTTTGGAGGCGGTGAAGACCCAAGCGCACATCCGCAGAATTATTTCGGGTGCGGCTTTGAAAAGCATGTATGACGACCCGCGGAAGGATCCTGAAACCCCGGACATTATTGTGGAGCCGGAACTCGGCGTGATTTACATGAACCCTAAGGGCGCCAAAATTGGCGAGCACGGCGGCTTCAGCATTGAAGACACGCACGTGCCGATACTGGTATCAAATCCCCGCTTTGAACCGGGCGTGGTGCACACACCGGTGTCAGTAGCGCAGATCGCACCCACGATCTTAAAACTGCTGAGTCTCGATCCGCAGGCGCTCGAAGCGGTCCGCATCGATAAGACTGCGGTGTTGCCGGGCCTGTTTTAGCTCGCGGGCTTAATTAGGTTGTCGAAAAAGTCGTCCAGCCTGCCATTACGAGCAGCCGCAGGGGGTGAGGAATATCGCACTCGTAGGTTATTTGTTTGCAGAGCGGGATTCTTCGCTGCGCTCAGAATGACCGTGACTAGGAGCGAACCGGTTAAGGGGGTTCGAAGAGGAGCGAATCGGCAATAGCCGGGCAGCGGCGCCTCTATTATCTCTCCGCGGGGTTCCGCCAAAGTGGGGAATCATTCGCCCTGCAGACCCTTCCCTTGTAGCGCAGGGCTCGCTTTTCAGCCCTGTGGCGGTTCAGGTGTCAAAGCTGCAGCATCTCTAGGAGTGGGAATAGCAGGGATGCGCGAACGGGTTAGGCGCCTGGGCGGCAGGCAGGAAATTGCGTCGGACCCTCAACGCGGCACAACCGTCCGAACCGCTTTGCCGGCATCCCTCCCCCACGATAGGACCGCAGCAGCATTCACGCTGTCTTAATCAACCGGACAATGCCAAGAAGAATCACAGCCCCTATGATTGCTGAAATAAGGGAACCGATAAGACCGAAGGCGATGACGCCAAACCATCCGAGGACGTGCCCCCCGATAATGGCGCCAATGATGCCTACGATCAAATCGATTATGATTCCGAAACCGCCGCCGCGCACGATCAGACCGGCGATCCATCCTGCGACGATTCCGATGATCAAAAACCAGATCAAGCTCATGGTCTTCTCCAGGCTGAGATCGATCAAAGGAGTGTAGCAGGTTTCTCCTCGCGTTTGAACTCCAGCCGTATTTTGGTTAGGGTTCCGCCAAAGCCGGAATCATCCGCCCCGCAGGCCATTCTCTTGTAGCGCAGGGCTCGCCTTTCAGCCCTGCGGCTTGTAATCGGCCAGAAAAACCGCAGCGTTATAAGGCAAACGCTGCGCTACAAGAGGATCAGCCGTGACTTCGACTGGACCCTGGGATTTGACGGTGGGTCAATTCGGCCGAAATTTTCAGGGCAGGTTACTATCCGTCATCTGGCAGACGCGGTCGAGGCGTTGTCGCGAACTTCTCGGGGCGTATCCATGGAACCGGATACGACCGGAAGTACGCTGGGGTATTCCAGCGCCGCGTTCAGCCAGCCTTCGAGCAAAGCCTCAGACGTTTGACCGATGTAATCAAAAACCGGCCTGCCTTTACTGTCCAGAATAACGGTTTGAGGGATATTCCTGTTGCCGTCGCCCATGAAGTATTGCCGCACGAGCTTGTCCTGCGCTGGGGACCAGCCGTATTCAAAATCCACGATCACAAAATGGACCTGCCCTTTATATTTGTTATAGAGATCCACCGTGGTCCGCGCCTGGCGCTTGGCGTTGTAGCAGAATTCCGCATAAAAGGTGATGTAGTTCACCATGCCCGGCTTGACCGAATCCATCATATGGTCGCCTGTGATGAGCGGCCCCTGATGGTTGTTTTTCTTGTAATTCAGGCGCGGGTTGAGGACCAAGTTATCCGCGCCGCGCACGATCACGGGCAACGCGAATGTGAAGATGAAGAGTGCGGAGATGAGTTTGTGCCGGATCATTTTCTGAGTATCCCTTTATTGTGCAGTCCCCGCAGGGGCCGGCGCGGCTGCGGCGCTCGATGGAATGCCGATCACGCCCCCGGAGATAACAATCTCCACGCGCCGGTTCAGCGCCCGCCCGGTGGCCGTATCGTTCGGCGCCACAGGATTCGATTCACCCAGGCCGCGAGAGGCGATCGAGCTCGCCGGGACGCCTTGCTGCACGAGAAAGTTTTCCACGGCGTCGGCGCGCTTCTGTGAGAGCACCTCATTGGTTGCCTCGCTTCCCGTATTGTCCGTATACCCGTCGATTTCGATGCTGATTCCGGGATAAGCCAAAAGCACGCCCGCCAGCTTGGCCAGCGTCTCCCGCGTTTCTTGGTGCAAGGTAGCCTGGCCGGTATCAAAGAAGACATGAGACATGGTGACCACAAGGCCGCGTGCTGTCTGCCGTGTTTGCAGAATCGAGTTCAGCTGCTGCAGGAGCCTGGCCCGCATGGCGGCTCTTTGTTGGTCAGCCTGCTGCGCTCTTTGATTGGCCTCCTGCGCCTTTTGCTGCGCTTCCTGCGCCTGAAGCTGGGCTTGTTCAGCCTGCGCCTGCGCTTTCTCGCGGGCAGCTTCAGCCGCAGATTGAGCCGCCTGAGCTTGCGCCCTTGCCGCCGCTTCTTGCTCCGCCTGCGCCTTGGCCGCCGCCGCCCGCTCCGCGGCCGCCTGGCGCTCCTGGACCTGCTGCTCATGCTGGGCGCGGCGGATCGCGATGGTGCGGGCATCTTCGGCGGTTTGCACCGCCTCGCGAGCCGTCATGATCACCGGCTTCTTTCCAGCCTTCCGGGCTTGATACTCCTGAGCCTGCTTCAAAAGCTGTTCAGCCTTGTTGAACGTATCGCCGGCAAACTGCTCTGCGCCTTCCCATCGCGCGATCTTTACGGCGTTTTCAGCTTCGTATAAGGCCAGCGGAGCATTGGGGGACATCTGGATTGGCTGAACTTCATTGGGACTGACGTTCTGTGTGTATTGTCCTCTTTTCAGGAGCTGAGTCTTGGCGTCAATTTCCTCGACTTTGCCGGTTGTGCTGCTTGTAACTTCGTTTTCCATCACGACCACGTCGCTCGGCCTCGTCACCGCAAAGTAGGGTTCCGCAGTCACAATCATCCCGAATACCTGGAGATTGACTGTTACGTCGATGCTGACGCTGCCGCCGCCGGGCGGGATCTCGGCAACGTTCATGGGACGGCCATCCGGCGTAATCGCCCACAGAACGTAGGTCAAGTATTCCGGCCCAAAAGTACTGGGAGGCTCCAGATTTTTGAATTGAGCTTCAACGCGAGTCGCGCTTTGCTTGCTTGTCACTCTCGCGCTGCCGCTAGCTTTGGGCATCAGGCTGGTGCCGCGGAAAGCGATCTTGGTAGACCCGCTCAAAGTCCGGTAGCTGATAGCCTTGACCGTCCGCCCCACGACCGTGATGCGATAAATCGGGACGGATTGGCTGCCCTGGGTTTGGGCGAATAAGCTGAAGGAAAACAATAGCAAGACAACGGAAGCCCGGATAGCGTTACGCATTGATAATCTCCTTCCGCCTTGGAATAAGCGGCCCCCAATCAAGCGGCTGTGTACTGCAAGCTCAGATTCTTTTTCACATAATCTTTGCGCACTCTATGGTAACAGGTAGCCGCGCCGGAAATCCCTCTGCGCGTTTTGTTTTTGGTTGCGGCTCTACCGCGGGCCGGGGCTCGTGAGTCAAGTCAGGCCCCAGGTTCGCACTCACATTTTAATAAAGGGCGATCCGCCGTGAGGGGAGTATTTGGTCAGAGATCGATCGAGGGGACGCGCCGCCGCCGGAGTCCTGACCGCGCCCTTGATAAGGATATCCTCCGGGTTGACTGGGCGCCCGTAAAGCTGCTCATTATCGCTGCTATCCTGCGTCAGCACGGCGCCTTTCAGCGCCACGCCCGCGAAAAGGCCGCGCGCGCGCGAGTAACTGAGAATTTCCGCGTGGAGTTGCGCATCGGTTTCACCCCCGGCCGACCGGCCCACCGGTCCTCCTGCTACTGAGATGCCCGCGCCCAGCGTGACTTTGCTCTGCAACAGCTTCCGGACGCCGCCCGGATTCATCACGATGAAGACGACGTCAGTTTCCTTTCCACCGATCTGGAATCCGAAGCTCCCGCCGCCCAGCGTAAACATGGAGGGCGCCCCCCACGGCCCGTTGCCATGCCTCCGGCAGATGAGCACGCCCCGCCCGTAGCGGCCGCCGAACATAAACGCGAACTTGATTTCGGCAGGCACGATGCCAACACAAACAGCCTGGTTCAATAAATCCCCCGGAATGCCTGTTTCCGGCGTCTGCATGATCTGGTTGATCACCAGATTCGCTTTCTCCAGTTGCTCCTTCGGAGTGCTTGCTCCCATCGCGACGATGCCGAGTGATAAGAAACAAATAACAGCCACTATGGCTTTCATCTTCAGTCTCCTTCCAGGTCACGCACCCGGAACAAGCGTAGCGTGTCGGCCAAGCCGGGGATTGCCGAAGCTTTTGAAAAACACGCGCCAACGATCTCAGATTATTGGACCAGCCGCAGTTTTCATAATGTCATTTTGTCATGCTGAGCAGAGCGACCTGTCCCGGCGAAGTCGGGAAGCATCTGCTTGTTGTATTGAAAGAGAAGAACTTGGATTCTTCGCTTCGCTCAGAATGACACATTTCACGCCATTTTCCAGCAACCTGCTAAGCCCGACGCGGCTGATGCCCTGATGCAGCGCCGTTTTCTGACGCAGAGTGTGGCGTTGTTTCATCTACTGGCCGCGCCGCCAAGCACCTTCTGACCTCAGCGCTGAGCTCGTCCGGATAAACCGGCTTTTTGAGAAAACTGCGCGCGCCAAGCCGTATCGCCTCCGACTCATTACGCTCGTTTTCTTCGCCGCTTATCATGATGCAATTTACGGAATGAAACCGCCGCTGCAGCTCTCTCAGGAGTTCAATGCCGCTCATGTGCGGCATGTACACGTCGCAAACGATAAGATC
>JBOGJZ010000035.1:0-9342 GCA_050745645.1 Terriglobia bacterium
TGGTGAAGCAGCGATATGGGAGAATAGTGAGTATCGCTTCAGTGGTAGCGCAGACGGGGAATGCCGGCCAGGCGAATTACATTGCGTCCAAAGCCGGCCTGATCGGCCTTACGAAGGCGGTTGCGGCCGAGGTTGCAAGCCGGAACATTACGGTGAACGCCGTATCGCCGGGTTTTATCGATACGGCGATGACGCGGCAGTTGCCCGAAGCGGTGAGGCAAAAGATACTAAGCCTAATTCCCATGAGCCGCATCGGGCGAGACCGCGACGTAGCTTGCGCGGTGCGCTTTTTGGCCTCTGATGAGGCATCATATATTACTGGCCACTGCTTGAATGTCAACGGCGGCATGTACATGGGGTAGACAGCGGGCGTGGCGCCCGGTTAAACCGGGCACGGCAAGCTGTACCCTGACCGAAGCCCTCACTTGTCACTGCGAATGAGCGGCTGCTAGAATGATTCACCACTTCATCCGAGGAGGAATTGATGGCTTCCATCGAAGAAAAGGTCAAACAGCTTATCGTCGAACAGCTTGGGGTGGACGAATCTGAAGTTACTCCGACGGCGCACTTCATCGACGACCTTGGGGCGGATTCCCTGGATATCGTCGAGCTTGTAATGACCTTCGAAGAATCTTTTGAGATCGAAATCCCTGACGAAGACGCAGAGAAAATCCAGACGGTGAAGGATGCAGTGGATTACATCCAATCCCACGTGAAATCTTCGACGAGCTGACCGCCAGCGCAGTGTGCCGGGAAAGGAATCTAGGTTTGGCGAGAAGAGTCGTCGTTACAGGGGTGGGCTTGGTAAGCCCGGTGGGTGTGGGCACGGAGCAGACGTGGCAGGGCATCCTGGCCGGGCGCAGCGGCGTTGCCCCGATTACTCATTTTGATACCGCAGGTTTTTCCGCTACAATCGCCGCCGAAGTCAAAGATTTTGACCCGCTTCAGTTCGTGGAAAAGAAGGAACTGAAGAAGATGGGATTGTTTATCCAGTTCGCGATGGCGGCCGCGCAGTTCGCGCTGGAGTGGTCAGGCCTTAAAATAGGACCGGAGAATGCCGACCGCACCGGCGTTTACGTGGGTTCCGGCATCGGCGGATTCGACGTTATCGAGCGCGAGCACACGGCGCTGATGCAAGGCGGCCCGCGCAGGATTTCCCCTTTCTTTATTCCAGCTTCTATTGTTAATTTGGCGGCCGGTTTTGTCTCTATCCGTTGGGGAGCTAAAGGGCCGAACTCCGCTACCTGTACAGCGTGCTCGTCGAGCGCGCACTCGGTGGGCGACTCTTACAAGATCATCGCCCGCTGCGATGCGGATGCCATGATATGCGGTGGCGCGGAGGCTGCTATTACGCCTATGGGGGTTGGAGGGTTCGCGGCGATGCGCGCGCTTTCGACCCGTAACGCCGAGCCCGCTCGCGCCAGCCGGCCGTTTGACCGGGAAAGGGATGGTTTTGTGATCGGCGAAGGCGCCGGCATTCTGGTCCTGGAGGAGCTCGGTTTTGCCTTGCGGCGCGGAGCTCCCATTCTGGCGGAAATTGTAGGCTACGGGATGTCTGCGGACGCTTTTCACATCACACAGCCCGCGGAAGACGCAAGCGGCGCCGTTCGAGTGATGGAGAATACGCTGGCGGACGCCAAAGTGATGCCGGAGCAGGTGGAATACATCAATGCGCATGGCACCTCCACCCCATACAACGACCGCTTGGAGACTCTGGCCGTCAAGAAAGTGTTTAAGGATCATGCGCGCAAGGTGGCGGTGAGCTCCACAAAATCGATGACGGGTCATCTGCTCGGGGGATCTGGCGGCCTCGAAGCTGGACTGACTGTGCTCGCTCTGCGCGACCAGGTTCTTCCGCCTACCATCAACTATGAAAACCCCGACCCGGACTGCGACCTCGATTATGTGCCCAACCGGTTGCGTAAAGCCTCCGTTGAGTACGCGCTCTCCAATTCGTTTGGCTTCGGGGGCACGAACGCCGCACTGTTGTTCAAGCGGTATACAAGCTAGCTGCGGCTATTAAGCCGTTGGTTCCTTGGATCGGATCATTGAATTAATCTTCTTAGGGGTGGCCGGTTGAAAATAGCCGTTTGTCTTAAGCAGGTCCCCGCCCGTGATTCCGTGCTGCGGATCAACGAAGCAGGCAATTGGATCCGGGAATCCGAGATCAGCTATGAGATCAATGAGCCAGACGTCTACGCCCTTGAGGAGGCTTTGCGTCTTAAAGAGTCGGCAGGAACACCGAGCGAAGTGCTGGTGTGCACGCTAGGACCGAACCGCGTGTTACAAGCCGTAAAGGAAGCTTTGGCGAAAGGCGCAGACCGCGCTCTGCACTTGGACGATCAGGATTTTGAAGGATTGGATGCGCACGGCGTGGCCCGAGCCTTGGCCGCGGCGCTCGGCCCCGAAAAGCCAGATCTCATCGTTGCCGGGTTGCAGTCGGATGACTGCGGATACGCGCAAACCGGGGTAATCCTGGCAGAAATGCTGAACCTGCCTCACGCCACGATCGTGATGGAAATCCAGATGAAGGACGGGGGACTTCGGGTGAAGCGCGAGCTTGAGGGCGGATGGTTCCAGTGGATCGAGTTGCCGCTTCCGGCCCTGCTCACCATCCAGTCAGGTATCAGCAAACCTCGCTACGCTACTCTCAGGGGCATCATGGCGGCGAAATCCAGGCCCATCCGCAAACTGACTCGATCCGATTTAGGCATAAGCCAGGAAGATTTGACGCCGAAACAGAAGGTTGTGCGGCTTTACTTGCCGGAAAAAAGATCCGCAACGGAATTTCTAGATGGTAACGCCAAGGAAATCGCTGCCAAGCTGGTGGATAAGCTCCGTAATGAGGCTCGAGTGCTATGAAGCAGTCGGGCATGGAAGGTTGAATAGAGAGGTAGAACCTCCCACTGGCGATCTGGGAGAGTGGGGCGGAAGCGACGCTCATTCGCTTTAAAAACCGCCCCAATTGTCTCGCTGCGACGTTTCAGCCCTGCTAGGTTTTAACAAAAAACTGGAAGGTTCGAGCGACGAGAGATTTTGCAGACTTGGCGAGGATGCGAGTGATGGCATGCCTGGATATAACTTGAGAGCCTTCAAGTGAATGTAATCGTCGTTATTGAACATCAGGCGGGAAAGATCGTTCGGCCATCCTGGGAGGCCATTGCTGCCGGGCAGCGGCTGACCGGAGACGCGGGTGGGAAGGTTTCCGCTGTCGTGCTGGGGCAAGGCGTCGCGGGCGCTGCCGTCGAGGCTGCCAAGGCTAACCTGGCCGAAGTTTTAACGGTCGAGTCGCCGGAGTTGGAGCAATACACGTCTGACGGATACGTCTATGCTCTTCAACAAGTTGTTTCGGGACGGCGTCCGGACTACATTCTTTTCGGCCATACCTATCAGACTCGTGATTTTGCTCCGCGATTAGCAGCAGCATTGAATTGCGTGCTAGCCAGCGATTGCCTGGACTGCCGGTGGACCGGTGGCCGGTGCGTTCTGGTGCGACAGTTGTTCCAGGGCAAGCTGAGCGCAGACGTTGAGCTTTTGGGAGGCCCTCCTTATCTAATTTCGTTCCAGGCGGGCTCGTTCCGGGAGGATGCCGTCAAGCGTGGCTCCGCGCCTTCGCCGGTGGCCTCTTTTCCTATAAGCATATCTGTGGGCACGATTCGCACCAGGCCTGGAGAGCGTTTTCGCGCTACTCGTCAAGCTGTAGATCTTACGCAAGCAGAGATTATCGTAGCCGCGGGGCGCGGCATCAAAGCTCCTGAGAACTTGGAACTCGTCAAGCGGCTCGCAGAGGCTTTGGGAGGAGAAGTCGGCGCTTCGCGTCCCATTTGCGATAGCGGCTGGCTGCCTATGGATCACCAGATCGGCAGCTCCGGCCAGACCGTGGCGCCGAAGCTTTACATCGCTCTTGGCATTTCCGGCGCTATCCAGCATCAAGTTGGCATGAAAGGATCGCGTACGATCGTGGCCGTTAACAAGGACCGTGAGGCTCCAATCTTCGAGATTGCGTCCTATGGAATCGTAGGTGATGTCTTCGAAGTTGTTCCTCCCCTGATTGAAGAGGTTAAGAAGGCCAGAGCGAATTGAGTGGCAGACCTTCTCCGGAACGGGCTTGTTCTGAGCGCCGGAAGATGCTGTTTGTTGTTACACTGTTTTCAAATGGTCAGTAGAAATTGGGAGTCTCATTGGTCTGTGTGATCTGTCAAAAGCGCAAAGCCAAGCGGTTCTGCCCTGCTAAGTCGGCGATGATCTGCGCGATCTGTTGTGGCAGCGAGCGCGAAGTGACTATCGATTGTCCGCCGGATTGCTCCTATTTAATTGCCAGCCGCGGGCATTATGAAGACCGCCATGCGCCTAGCTCGGATAAAATGCCTTTCGCGGAGAGGAGAATTCCGCGCGCGGTTCTCGTGGCCCACGAAGAACTCTTTCTGAAGCTTTCTTACGTGATTTGTGACGGCGCGCAGGAAAATCCTGCTCTCGTGGATTCGGACGTCATCGCTGCGATGCAGGCGCTCGCCGAAACCTATGAGACGCTCACCAAGGGGATCCTCTATGAGAATCTCCCGGATCACCGCGCGCAGCGGGAGCTTTACGACGCGCTAAAGAAAGCCGTCGAAGAGTATAAGAATCGCGAAGGCCAAGGCTTGGCCGCCGTCACTAGCGTGCGTGATCCGGAGATCCGCGACGCCTTGATTGTTTTGACCCAGACTTCCGCGGCTCGCTCAAACGGCAGGCCGAAGGGCAGGGCGCTAATCGATCTGATGCGCTCGCAGTTTAAGCGCGGTACGTTTTCGCGCGCGGCGTCCAGCTTGATTGTCTCGCCCTGAGCGCAGCGGCGGCGAGCTTTGAGAGATGGTTCAGTTCTTATGAAACCAGCAGAAGAAATTCGCGCGGCTGTTGATATCGTCAGGGTTGTTGGCGAGTACGTGCAGCTTCGCAAACAAGGCGCCAATCTCGTAGGACTCTGCCCGTTTCATCAGGAAAAGACCGCTTCGTTTGCAGTTCATCCAACGCGCCAGATTTTTCACTGCTTTGGCTGTGGGGTCGGCGGCGATGTTTTCAAGTTTGTCATGCTTATCGAGAATGTGACGTTCCCTGAAGCGCTTCATCATGTGGCGCAGAAAGCCGGCATCAGCCTGCCGCAGCATCAAGGCGGCCCGGTTGAGGACGCTAAGTCTCAAGAGCGGGCGGCCCTTTATCGCATCCATGAAGTTGCCGCCAAATTTTACTCTGCTCAACTCAGCGGCACGGCGGAGGGTCGCGCCGCCAGAGCTTATCTCGCCGACCGGGGTCTGGACGACCGGACGTTAGCTCATTTTCACCTCGGTTACGCTCCCTCCCAGGGACAAGGCTTGGCCCGCGCGCTTCGTGAATCCGGGTTTACCGCCGACGCGATTGAGAAAAGCGGCTTGTTGATCCCGGCGCGGGAGGGCGTGTCACAGTTGGATAGGTTTCGCGGCCGTGTGATCTTCCCCATCAACAATGAAAGCGGTAAAGTAACAGCTTTTGCGGGCCGAGCTCTTGGCGAGGAACAGCCCAAGTACCTGAATTCTCCAGAAACGCCGATATATACCAAGAGCCGCATTCTATACCGCTTGCATGAGTCGGGGCCGGTTATCCGCAAATTGGATGGAGCGGTCCTGGTGGAAGGGTATATGGACTGCATCGCATTGGTTTCGGCCGGCGTTGAAAACGCGGTCGCCTCCTGTGGCACCAGCCTCACGGAAAGCCAAGTGCGGTTGCTCGGGCGCTATACGCGGCGCGTGACGGTTAATTATGACCCCGACGCGGCCGGTCTCGCGGCGACAGAGCGCTCTATTGGCTTACTGCTGGAGGAAGGGTTTGAGGTGAAGGCGCTCACCTTGCCCGGAGACTTGGACCCGGACGCGTTCATCCGCAAACATGGCGCTGAAGCTTACCGGGAACGGCTGGATAGGGCTCCTGCGTATCTGGACTACCTCGCCGACAGTGCGGCGGCGAAGCACGGATTGGGTACGCCGGAAGGGAAAATTCGAGCCGTGAATACGGTGCTTCCCTATCTTGTAAAAGTCTCGAACCTGCTGCTTCGCCAGGAAATAGCTAGCCGACTAGCCGAGCGACTGCAGGTGAATGAGCGGTTGCTGCGGGAGGAGATGAAGAGGGCGGCGCAAAGCGGACATTCCGAAATGCCGCGCCAGAGCCGGGAGGAGATGCTGCGGCTTACCGGGGCGGAGCAGGAAATCATCAGAGCGTTGGTGGATGATGCGGGTTTGATGGCCGAGTTCTTGCCGCGGCTCATCGAAGAGGGCGTCTGCGACGGGCTCGCGGGAGAGAGCATCTTCCGCAAGCTTATGGCCGAATATCAGGAGGCGAACTGTCTCGAAATCAGCCGCATCGAGAGTTTACTTGCTCCCGAAGAACTTCGGGTTTTCTTTCAATTGCAATTTGCGGCCGGCCCGCCGCCTGATCGCGAACGCTTCCTGGCCTGCTACGAGGCTTTGAGGCGGCGGAGAATAGATCGGGAGCGCACGCAACTGCAGATTGAGATTGAACGCGCCGATAGAGATCAAGACAAAGAGAAGTTGAGCCGTCTGCTCGAGGCTAAAACTAGCCTTATGAGAACATTAGCCGGGGCTCAGCGCCAATGAAAATTATTTCCGACGGTTCTGGCCGCTGCTTGGATGTATGCCATCATAGTAGGAGATTGAGTTGCGCGGAGAAACCGGATCTCACGGCTGATGGCAGTGTTTGAATGAACAGGAGATACTGGGCTAATTATGTAGGCTAGCAAGTAGTATTCAAGGCCGCCACCGCGTTTCTACGGGGCGGGGAGGTTAAAAGCTTTGGCATTTGACGACAAAAACGAAGAAGTCAGTAAGCTTATCCATATGGGTAAGGAAAAAGGTTATCTCCTTTACGACGAGGTTAATGATTTGCTGCCGTCGGACGTCCACTCAGCCGAAGAGATCGAGGATGTCCTGTCCATGTTCGACAGTGCGGGTATCGAAGTGCTCGATTCGCCCCGCGCCAAGAAGGACGATGAGGTAAAGCCCGACGAGATAGGAGAAGAGGGCGATCTAGATCTGACCCCGGGCGGGTTGGATAAAACGAACGACCCCGTGCGCATGTACCTGCGGGAAATGGGTACAGTTCCTTTGCTGACTCGTGAGGGGGAAGTGGTAATTGCCCGGCGGATCGAGCGCGGTCAAGTGAGCGTGCTCAAGGCGGTTTCGCGTTCTCCATTGATTGTGCAGGAGTTGATGGCGCTGCGCAAAGAGCTGGCGGACGGAAAACGGAACATCAAAGAGATTGTCGTTTTCAACGAAGAGGAGCTGACCGAAGAAAAGATTAACCAACGCCAGCAAGATGTGATCGCAACCCTCGGCGAAGCGGAGCGTCTGCGAAAGCGATTCATGGCGCTACGGTCCAAGCTTAGCGGGATTTCGCGCAGCCGCAGGCCTCTCGATTACCGGCGTTACAGCCTGGCGATCGCCCGCCACCGGATCATGATCTCCAAGCTGATCCGGTCGGTTGGATTCACGCACACTCAGAACAAGAAATTGATAGAAAGAATTCACATTGCAGTGGAAGAGCTGCGGCCCATTGAGCGCGAAATAAACCGCCTGGAAAGGCGGCACGAAAATAGCCGTAGCGGCGGAAGCAAAGAAATTCTCAAGGAACTGCGGCAGGTAAAGGCTCGCCTGACTGAGCTTGAGATCCACAACGAGGTAGGCGCTGCTGAGCTCAGGCGAACTTCGCAGACTATCGTGACTGGCGAGCGGGAAGCTGACGTGGCCAAACGGGAATTGATTGAAGCCAATCTTCGCCTCGTGGTTTCAATCGCCAAGAAATACACGAACCGCGGCCTGCAGTTCCTCGATCTGATTCAAGAAGGCAACATCGGCTTGATGAAAGCCGTGGATAAGTTTGAATACCGGCGCGGATATAAGTTTTCCACTTATGCGACCTGGTGGATCCGGCAGGCCATCACCCGCGCCATTGCGGACCAGGCTCGCACCATCCGGATTCCGGTGCACATGATCGAAACCATCAACAAGCTGATCCGTACCTCGCGGCAGCTCGTTCAGGAATACGGCCGTGAGCCTACCTCCGAAGAGATCGCCAAACGGATGGATATTCCGGTGATCAAAGTGCGCAAAGTGATGAAGATTGCGCAGGAGCCGATTTCACTCGAGACTCCAATCGGAGAAGAGGAAGACTCGCACCTCGGCGACTTTATCGAAGACCGCGGGGTGATCTCGCCGGCCGAGGCGGTGATCAATATCAACCTGCGAGAGCAGACGGAAGCGGTCTTGAAGACGCTCACGCCGCGCGAAGAAAAGGTCATCAAGATGCGTTTCGGCCTTGACGATGGCAGCGAGCACACGCTCGAAGAAGTAGGCCAGAGTTTTGCAGTGACCCGCGAACGGATTCGCCAAATCGAAGCGAAGGCGCTTCGGAAGCTTCGCCACCCGTCGCGCAGCCGTAAACTCAAGGCGTTCCTCGAGGCGGCGGAGAGAGAGTAAAGGATGCCCTGCGCCCTTGAGCGGATAGAGACAGGCGTAAAAATTGTGCATTTCAAATCTGCGGTTTCTGTTTGAAAAACCTTCAAAAGACGCCGGGTTTCTGAAACTTAAAACTCTGCTCCGCCAGCTCAATCTTCCGTTTGTACGGGCTGTTCCTTCCAGCGGCGCAGGGCAACCATGTCCGTTGCGAGTGATCTCCACGGCTAGAGCCAACGCAGTCAGTAAGGTCTGTGCGAAGCGCGCGCGGTCCCGTCAAAGCCGCGGTTGAGCTTCTTGTAGCGCAGCGTTGGCCTTATAAGGCTGCGGTTTTTCTGCCGGATGAAACGCCGCAGAGCCTGCCCTGAGCTTAGCGAAGGGGCTGAAAAGTAAGGGTAGCCACGGTCAATTGCGTTTTTAATTGACCGTGGGTTGTTGTTATCACAATCAAGCAAAAGCCCACGGTCAGGAAAACGCTGACCGTGGCTACCACTGCCACCCTGCAAGGCGAATGATTCCCGGCTTTGGTGGAACCCTTCCAAGCGATAGCCTGTTGTATTCCAGTGCACTCGGGAGTAGTATAGGGTCACATTAAAGTAAGGAGAGGATACTATGAAGGTAAAGACCTTGCTATTGCTGGTTCTGGGAGTGACGGTAGGCTTGATCGCGTTGCAGCCTGCGCAAGCAGCCGCAGACTCAGGCCTCCGAATCTATGTTGATAACTACGGCGGAACGGGCCTTAGCGTCATCAGCATGAAAACGATGAAGGTGATAAAGACGATTCCGACCGGCTACCACACTCACGGCCTCGACGCATCGCCGGACGGGCGGTATGTGTATGTTACCGTTGAGACGGATCACACGC
>JBOGJZ010000036.1:0-12907 GCA_050745645.1 Terriglobia bacterium
GCTAACCAGCCTCCGAGGGTGAAGGGGCGGGCAAAGCGAGAAAACGCTTTGGAATCAATAAACAGCAGGCCGAAAGTTCAAGCCCTATTCCGGATTCGGATTCCGTGGCAGCGCCGCGGCGCGCCGGGGCTCAAGGAGGGCGACGAGCAGATTCCCGGGCTCGGAATGACATTCGGACTTATGCAACGAACTTATAAGTCGGGACACTAGCAAAGCGGAGGAAGGTTGAGATATGGAAACGAACCCGAAAGATAAAGCGGCTGCGGGCAAACCCGCAGGAAACCAGACTGCTCCATTGACCCTGTCTCAGGTCCTGGCTAAGATCATCAAAGCTTACGGGGCCGAATATATCTTCACGTTGACCGGCGCGCCCCAGGATCTGCTGATCGAACTGCAGAATCGCGAAGGCGTGCGCGTTGTGCTCGGGCGCAGCGAGCGCTCGGCGTTTGCCATGGCGGACGCGTATGCGCGCGTTACCGGCAAGCCTACATTTGGGATTGTGCAATACGGTCCCGGGGCGACTTACCTGCCCGCCTCGCTCATAGACGCCCATTGGGCTTCCAGTCCGCTCATCGCTTTGAGCGGAACAACCAGCACCAACACCCGCTACCGCTCCGAATATCAGGAGGTTGAGCAGACATCGATGTTTCCGCCTATGACGAAATGGGCGGGAGATTTGCCGCAGCCGGAGCGTATCGCCGATGTTTTGCGGACGGTCGTTCGCACCGCGGTGAGTGGCGTGCCTGGGCCAGCTTACCTCGGTATTCCTGCAGATTGGTTCGGCAAACGCCTTGCCTCCGCGCCTGACGTTTACGCGGAAAGCTCCTTCGCGAAAGTGGGGACGCTTCGCGTGTCGCCGGTCGCGCAAGACGTCGAGAGAGTGGTTGCACTCGTTTCCAGCGCGGCGAAACCCGTGATCCTGGCGGGCGGTGGCGTGATGCTTTCCGAGGCATGGCATGAGCTCACGGCGCTCGCAGAGGCGCTCAACATGCCAGTAGTCACGACCATGGCAGGGAAGGGAAGCATCGCGGATGCGCACCCGCTCTCGGTGGGCGCCGCAGGCCGTTACTCGCGCAAGGTCGCGAATGACACGCTGGGCGCCGCGGATTTCTGCCTGGCCATCGGGACACGATTGGGATCAATGGGCACCGATGTCTTCAAATACCCGCGCAAAGGCGCGCGGATTGTTCACATCGACCTCGATCCCTCATCCCTTGGCCGGACCTATCGGGAAGACGTATCTATTATTGCCGACGCTAAGACGGCGCTCGTCATGCTAACCGAGGCTGCGCGGGCATCCAAGGTTAATGGCGATCGTTGGTCAGACTGGACCACCGAGGTTCAGGGACACGTGGCTTCCTGGCAAAAAGACGTGGAGAGCTTTTCGCGCGAGCCTATGCTCCAGGGGCGGATTAACCCGTATCACATCATGCGCCTCTTCGATCAGCACATTAGCGGTGACGACTTGGTTGTGGCCGACACGGGTTACATGGCGGCCTGGGCGGTTACCACGCTGCAGCAAAAGCAGCCAGGCCGCAATACCCTGCGGGCGGCGGGATCGCTCGGCTGGGCGTTCCCGGCGGCCTTCGGCGCCAAACTTGCTGCCGGCGGCAAACGCCGGGTCTTCGGTCTCACGGGCGATGGCGGTCTTGGTTATCACCTGGCTGATTTTGAGACGGCGCTGCGGCTAAAAATTCCAGTCGTGCAGATCGTCATGAACAACTGCACGCTTGCCTTCGAATACCACGTGCAGAAATACGTGCACAACGAAATGTGCCCGGAAGCAAGTGAGTTTCTTGACGTTCCTTTTGGGGATGTGGCGCGCGCTTTCGGCGGCCACGGCGAGCGAGTTACAACTGCAGAGCAGTTTATCCCTGCTCTTCGCCGGGCGGAGGAATCCGGCAAGCCGGCCATTGTTGACGTGGTCGTCAGCCCGGAACTGCCGCCGCCGGTGACTCGTTATGAAAAAGCCGGCCTCCGCAAGATCTGAGCTCGCAGGAGCTTACGACGTGCCCTCCGATGTGATGGCAAGCGTATTCCGGGAGAAAGAGAGCGGGCGATGTTGGAGCACCTGGAGAAGCAAACCAGGCTCACCGGAAACCAGCGCCGTCTTCTCTTTGTGGCCATCCTCGGCGACATGCTGGAGTTTTATGACTTCTTCCTCGTCGGGTTTGTGCTGGCTTTCATCGTCGGGCCATGGAAGTTAACCTACGGCCAGTCGGCGATGATCCTGCTGTCATCCGGTTTGGGAGCCATACTGGGCGCGGGGATTTGGGGCTGGCTGGCAGACCGGATTGGGCGGCGCAAGGTTTTAATAGCCACGGTGATCAACTTCTCGATCGCCACTGGCATCATGGCGTTTACGCCCAACGGCGCATGGAGATTCCTAACCGTCTTTCGCTTTTTCGTCGGCTTCGGCGTTGGCGGCCTCTACTGTGTCATTCTGCCGTTGGTTCAGGAATTCACGCCCTCGTCTAAGCGCGGCGCGGTGAGCGGCATTGTCACGGCCGCCGTGCCGGTTGGGTTAGGTCTTGGTTCCGTGCTCGGCGCATTTCTCGCTCCCATCGTGGGTTGGCGGGGACTCTTCGCGGTGGGCCTGCTCCCCGCGCTGATAACCCTGTTGATGCGCGCTTGGATGCCAGAATCGCCGCGCTGGCTTATCCGCATGGGGCGTCTTGAGGAGGCGCGCCAGTCGCTCGCCTGGGCGCTGGAGATGGACCCGCAACAGATTGAACTGCCAACGACCATTGCAGAGCCGAAACCTGCGCCCTGGCGTGAGCTGTTCAGATACCCGCGTAGTCTGGCGATAACTTGCTTTGGGAATCTCGGCGCTCAGACTGGCATTTACGGTCTCACCTTATGGGTGCCTACACTGTTTGTACAAGCGCTCAGGGTATCGCCGGCCAAGGCGTCGTATCTGATGATCTACTGCGGCGTGGGCGCCTTTGCCGGGCGCATCCTATTCTCATATCTGTCGGATGCCATCGGCCGTCGCGCCTCGGGCGGCTTGTACGGCTTCGGGGCCGCTGGACTTGTGATCTTTGCGGGTTATCTGCACAATGCTTTTTTCGGTGTGGTTTCACTATTCTGGCTGCTGCTGGTTATCACATACATATTTGCCGATGGCGGCTTCGCCATCGTAGGCCCGTATTCCGCCGAGATTTGGCCGGCCAGCCTGCGCGCGAGCGGCATGGGCGCCTCTTACGGCTTTGGCGGCATTGGCAAGATCATCGGACCGCTTGGCCTCGCCTTAATCGTCGGCTCGTCGAACATCGTAAGACCTGAAGCCTCAGTCGCCAAGATCGTGCCTTGCTTCATCTATCTTGGCGCATGGTTTGCGCTTGCCGGCATAGTTTATCTCTTCTTCGGTATTGAGACGAGAGGGCGTTCGCTCGAGGAGATCGAAGGCGAACTTGCCTGACGGCGCAACGTCAACAGGGGGGTAACCGCGACCACCACAAAGATCAGGTCGCGAACCCGGAGCCGTTCAGGGTTGTAGAACTACTGCCAGAGTGAAGTGTCGCAGCCAGCGCGCTTTGAGCACTTGCCTGTCAGTTGTAGCAACCTCGGGCGTCCGCCTTGCGGGGTGGGGGGACAGATACTTCCGGCCGCCGACAGACCGCAAAAAATGCAAAAATGTGAAGTAGAGATCAGCCAGGACGTTCCTCAAGATTTTTGCCTATTCCGTTCCAACTTCACCAATTAAAGAACTTAACCGTTTTGGCAAGCGGGCAGCTTCGACTTGCTAAGATTTTTAGAAAAAGCAAGTAAATAGGGCTCTACAAGCCGCCTCAGCAAGAACAAAGATTGGCTATACTGCAACCGAAGCAGCAATTTTTGCGGGTTTTCGATACAATTGACGCCGTGTTTAAGCGAGTACGGCGCTCAAATTCGCTCGCAGATCGCGTATAGTCCAACAAGGCCAATGAAAAAATGAGGAGAGTCCTGATAAAAACCGCTTGACTTTGATGTGGCTCCGCGACAGGGTGACCGCTGATCAACATCAATGAATAGCCGAGCCGTTCTGCTAGGCAGCAAGTATCGTGAGAGCAGACACCGGACGTGGGCGGCGTGAGACGCCTTTCGGCAGGCAGTCACTTGCCGGAGATGCCCTCTTTCTTTCTCTACCGCAATTTTCAACACGAAATGTTACAGCCTACATCACGTGAGTGACGCCAAACTACTGGACGAGTACAACTACTTGAAATTTTTCGCGAAAAGGATTTACAATGACTTTGGAATGAGCCGAATGGGTTCCATCTCGAGAAAGGACGCTACAAGGCGCGGGGCGGCATGTTGTTGTCGTTGTACCGCTGCCGTCGGCAACCGTTCCCTTGAGATGACTGTTTCGTAACGCCGCTCATCACAAGTTTTCCGCGAACGCCCGCTGACGGAAGTCCGTCAGCGGGCGTTTTTATTTTGGTATATGGTCGATAAGAAGGCATAAGGGTAATGTTCCGGCATATTGACGGCACACCGCATGATGACGGTTCTGGTAATCGGTTTTCTCACAGGTCTGCTGATTGGAATGACGGGCACAGGCGGCGGCTCGCTGCTTACGCCCCTGCTCCTCATCTTCACGCCCTACTCCACCCTCGTGATCATCGGCACGGATCTTGTGACGGGTGTGATCACGAAGTTGGCAGGTTTGCTTCAGCATTGGAGGCTGGGCCCTATTTATTGGCGCTTGGCCGCCTACGTTATCATCGGCAGCCTTCCGGGCAGCGCTGCCGGAGTTTTTTTCATTCACATCCTCAGAGCTCATTTGGGCGCAACGCGGCTCGACGAGATTCTGAAGGGGTTTATTGGCTTGGCGCTGCTCGCTGCATCGTTCTCGCTGCCCTACGTGCGCAGAAGGAAAAGGCTTGCTCCCCACAGCGGCGCGGTAATGCACATTTCGAACCTGGGATGCGCGGAGGCCGGCGCCATGGTGGGCTTCCTGGTGGCTCTTACTTCGGTGGGCAGCGGGAGCCTGATGATGGTCTTTTTATTGCTGGTAACGCCTGTGCCGATTGCGGAGCTTGTCGGAACAGACATCATGCTTGGCTTCGCCACCACTATATTGGCTGCTTCGCTACACCTGTGGAGGGGTCACTTTGACCAGCAATTATTTTTTGCTCTGGTTGCCGGATCCGTTCCGGGCGTGCTTCTGGGAAGTTGGTTTTCGCACCGGATTCCAGACCGCTACTTCGGCTGGGCGCTTAGCGCTCTGTACTTCTCTTTAGGGACGCGGCTGCTTCTTCGTTTGTAACGGCTCAGACGTTCCGCCAAACTCTCATTAGGAAAGGTGATCTTAAGTCATGGCGTTTAGCATCTCCGAGATTCAGAGTTGGGCCGAGGCGAGCGCCCAGCTTGACCCGCGTGAAATCCTCGCCACCGCGTTTGAGGAATTCTCACCGCGAATCGGGATCAGCTTCAGCGGGGCCGAGGACGTGGTCTTAGTGGATATGGCTGTCAAACTGGGTGGACGCTTTCGCGTGTTTTCCTTGGATACGGGCCGTCTTCACCCGGAGACCTACCGATTTCTCGAAACTGTACGAGAGCGGTACGGGATCACGCTGGAAATATTCTTTCCCCGGCCGGAAGCGGTAGAGCAACTAGTGCGTGAAAAAGGCCTGTACTCCTTCTTGCGGGATGGACACAAGGAATGCTGCGGTGTGAGAAAGGTTGAGCCGCTGCGCAGGGCACTGTCAAACCTCGATGCCTGGGTCACCGGTCAGCGGCGCGACCAAAGCCCATCGACACGGGCTAAGGTTCCTGTGGCGGAAATCGACGGCGTTTTCAGTTCGCCTGGCGGAGTCTCGCTAATCAAATTCAATCCGCTGGCGAATTGGACCTCCGAGCAGGTCTGGGACTATATTCGCGAGCACGATGTGCCCTACAATCCGCTGCACGAGCAAGGATTTGTTTCGATTGGCTGCGAACCTTGCACCCGGCCGGTGCTACCCGGCCAGCATGAGCGTGAAGGGCGCTGGTGGTGGGAGGAGGCTACCAAGAAGGAATGCGGACTACACTCCGCAAACACTGTGAGCGCGTGAGGGGAGGACGCGACATTACGCTGCGGAGCATTCGCAAAAGGCATCGGCGGCTATCAGATTCCTGCTCAATCTAACCTCCGTTGCTTTGCGGGGGAATCGGCGGGACCTTCAGAGAACTGTGCTCAGTGCCCGGTTCAAAACCTGTTGGCAGCAGTGACCGGTATAGCAACCCGCCGATTTCCGCCGCGTGTGGGCCGAACATTTGCCGGCCGCCGCGCAACATCACAATGACCACGTAGCGCGGCTTCTGTGCGTCCGAATAAGAGACGAACCAGCCCATCCGGCCGCCGTCTTCGCTGCAAGTCCCTGTCTTACCGAAGATATCTTCCTCGGGGTTGTAGGCCAGCCGCGCGGTGCCGTAAAGCACAGCCGCCGCCATGCCTTGTCGAACGTCTGGAATGTATGGAGCAAGACCTGCAAGGCGCCGCCGGATTTTCGGCTGGAAATGAGCGATCTCCGCGGGCGTGCGCGGGTATTGAAGATAATAGAGCGTTCCGCCATTGGCAATGGCGGAGACGATGGCCGCCATTTGCAGCGGCGTCTGATCAATGCCCGTGCCGAAGCTGGTGAGCTTGCCAATCCCTCCATCTTTGGCGGGGGGCGCCTCCGATGGAAAAACGCCCGGCGATTCACCTGGAATATCCAGCGCCGCTTTCTGCCCGTAACCGAGCTCATCAGCAACGCGCTCAACGCGGTCGAAGCCAAGCATCTCCCCGAGCCGGGCAAAATACTCGTTATCAGAATGAGCGAGCGCTTCGGTCATATCGATAGGAGCGCCGCTCATGCCGCGCAGCTTCGTCTTTAGCGTGACGACCCCGTCATCGAGGCCTGCCAGCGCTACCATCGGCTTCACGGTCGAGCACGGGATGTACCCTCGCGTCAGCGCCAACTTCTGGTTGACGATGGAGAGGATTCGTCCGCTATTCGGATCGACTACTACAACGGCCCCGTTCCAGCGGCCAAGGGCTGCAATCGCCGCCTGCCGGACGATGGGATCCTCGCCTTCCGGGTTGTCGCCGAAAGACGGATCACTGTAGGAGCTGACGCTCCACGGGCTCCAAAAATAGCGATGATAGAGCGCACGGCGGTAGGTGACGTGTCCGGCGCGAGTGTAGCTGACGCGTCGATAAACGTGACGAACCCTATAATGCCGAACCGCAACCCGCCGCCGGATCAACCTGTGCCGAATGCTCCGGTGGCGCGCCGTTCGCCTGATGTGGCGTCTGATGCGCCGCCGGACGCTGTGCTTGCGGGCGACCCGGCGCGGCTTCTTTGCGGCGGAAGAGGTTTTAGAGATTTCGCTGGTAGTAGGAGAAGATGCTGCAGTAACAGGCGTCGTGCTCGAATTATCTGGCGCCGAGCCAACTGCGAGCGCCCGAGAGGGAGCCGCAAAAACCATGCACAAAATTACACTGCCGATAGCCAGGACCGCTGCAATTTTTTTCAATCTTCCCCTCCGGGACTAGAAAATAAATAGAGGGCGTCCGGCCCCTGGCGAAAGCCGGAACAGCCTAATAAATTCTATGAGCCAAGTCCTGTCGATTCAAGCCCAGCTCATTTCTTGCCACGAGCTGCTGCAGCTTCGGTCATGGGCGCTTCGGGCTGCTGCACAGGAAGGTTCAATGCCTTCCGGACCTCAATTTCCAGCTTCTTACGAGTATCGGCATTTTCCTTCAGAAACTGGCGGACATTTTCGCGCCCTTGCCCGATGCGCTCCCCGGCCAAGGAAAACCAGGAACCGCTCTTTTCGAGAATGTTGAGGTTGGCGGCGAGGTCAATTAGATCCCCTTCCTTTGAAATCCCCTCACCATAAAGTATATCAAATTCGGCTTCACGGAAGGGAGCCGCCATCTTGTTCTTGACCACTTTTACCTTCACGTGATTGCCCACCACGCGGTCGCCGTCCTTAATAGAAGCAATGCGGCGTATGTCAATCCGCACGGAAGAATAAAACTTCAGCGCCCGGCCTCCGCTGGTTGTTTCCGGGCTGCCGAACATCACGCCGATCTTCTCGCGGATTTGATTGATGAAGATCAGGCAGGTCTTGGATTTTGAAACCACTCCGGTAAGCTTGCGCAGTGCCTGCGACATCAGCCGCGCCTGCAAACCCGGCATCGAATCGCCCATGTCGCCGTCAAGCTCAGCCTTCGGCACCAACGCCGCCACCGAATCGATCACGAGCACGTCGACAGCATTAGAGCGGACAAGCGCTTCGGTGATTTCTAGCGCCTGCTCGCCATAATCGGGCTGCGAGACGAGCAAATTATCCACGTCTACCCCTAAGCGCTGGGCATAAGCCGCGTCCAGAGCGTGCTCGGCATCCACAAAGGCCGCCATGCCGCCTCTGCGTTGCGCCTCAGCAATCACGTGCAGGGCGATGGTGGTCTTGCCGCTCGATTCCGGGCCGTAAATTTCCACCACGCGCCCGCGCGGCATGCCGCCGACACCCAAGGCCGCGTCAATCGACAGCGCGCCGGTTGGAATCACCTCCACAGGCACCAGGGCGTCTTTCGAGCCCAAGCGGATGATGGAGCCTTTGCCGAATTGCTTCTCAATCTGGATCATCGTCAGATCGATCGCCTTATTGCGCTCGGTCCGGTCCTCAGTCATAGGATTCATCCTTCCTCCTGCCGTGCTGCCAGCCGCCGGCTCCCTGGTCCGCGTGAGCCAGAACCCCGGCTTTGAAAGGTTCACACCACTATAAGGTCTGTCGAGCCGCATTTCTACTCTAAACGCAAGCTGGGTGTAGTAGAGGTTTTACGCCGCTCCACGGCGAGGTAAACTCGCCGCTACGGCCCTACCCAGAATATTCGTAAAACCCTCTGCCCGTCTTCTTCCCCAGGCGGCCGGCGTAAACCATCTTCTCAAGCAGCGGGCAGGGGCGGTACTTTGAGTCGTGGAAGCCTTCGTAGAGCACCTTCATCACGTCCAGGCAAACATCCAGCCCGATCAGATCGGCGAGCGCCAGCGGCCCCATCGGATGATTCATGCCGAGCTTCATAACGCGATCCACAGCCTCCGGCTCCGCCACGCCTTCCATCACAGCGTAAACGGCTTCGTTGATCATCGGCATCAGCACGCGGTTCGATACGAATCCTGGAAAGTCGTTGACGCGAACCGGCGTTTTGCCCACTGAGGCCGCCAGAGCAGCAGCCTTCTCGATGGTATCCGCAGCCGTGTCTGCTCCAGCAACCACTTCCACCAGCGTCATTACCGGGACTGGATTGAAGAAGTGCAGCCCGGCGAAGCGCGGAGCGCGGCGGGTAGAGGCGGCAAGGCGAGTGATCGGGATCGATGAGGTGTTGGTGCAAAAAATGACCTCCGGTGGACAGCAGGCTTCAAGGCGCCGGAAAACTTCCGCTTTCAACTCGAATTTCTCATACACTGCCTCGATCACAAAACCCGCTGGAGCCAGCGACTCAACTTGCGATGACACGCTGAGCCGGGCCAGCGCCTCCTCCGCCGTTACCACAGTGAGGCGGCCTTTTTCCGCGTCGCGCGCTAAGCCGCGCTGAATGTTTTCCCGGGCACTCGTTAAAGCTGCTTCCGACGGATCAGCCAGGGCTACCGCGTATCCGCTGCGCAGCAGCGTTTGGGCAATCCCGCGCCCCATCGTCCCGGCGCCTGCAACGCCAACGAGTTTGATGGATTCATTGAGGGATTGATTCATCGAATCATTGAGGCATTACAATGCTCTGCGCAAAACCCTTCCGCTTTTCCCGCTCATACTTCTCCCGGGAGTCTCTTCTAACAGATTGCTGAAAAAGCCGATTCTGTCATGCTGAGCCGATTCGATCCTATCACTGTCATTCTGAGCGAAGCGAAGAATCTCACGGTAAACTCCGCGAAGCATCTGCTTGTCGTATTGAAAGGGAAGAACTTAGATTCTTCGCTTCGCTCAGAATGACACGGCCCGAACTTTTTTCAGCAACCTGCTAATAATGGTCCAATGACCCGATGATTTAATGACCCAATGTTTCCACGGCGAGCGCGACTGCATTTCCGCCGCCCAGGCACAACGCTGCCAGGCCGCGGCGCACATTGCGGCGCTGCATCTCGTAAAGGAGGGTGACGAGAATGCGCGCCCCGGAAGCGCCGATGGGATGTCCCAGCGCCACGGCCCCGCCGTTCACGTTGGTCTTCTGCGGGTCAAGACCCAACTCCTCAATCACCGCCACAGCCTGTACCGCGAAGGCTTCATTCAACTCCACCAGATCTACACCGCTAATCTTCCATCCCACCTTCTCAAGCAGCGATTGCACGGCGGTAACCGGAGCCATCATCACCCAGCGCGGCTCAACGCCGCTCACCGATTGGCCCACGACGCGCGCCATGATCTTGCTGCCCATCTGTCGCGCTTTTTCGAGCGATGTGACCACCAGCGCAGCCGCACCATCATTTGTGCCCGGAGCGTTTCCGGCAGTCACGGTTCCACCCGGTTTGAATATCGGCTTCAGCCGCGCCAGCGCCTCGACCGACGTGTCTTTTCGCGGCGATTCGTCCACGGAGAACAGCGCCGGCTCGCCTGTTTTCTGAGGAATGGCAACCGGCACAATCTGTTCCTTGAAGTGGCAATTCTGAATCGCCTCGACAGCACGCCGGTGGCTTTCAACGGCGTAGGCATCCTGGCGCTCACGCGAGATGTTGTATTTTTCCGCCACCAACTCAGCGGTCATGCCCATGTGGAAATTCTCGTAAGCGTCCCAAAGGCCGTCGTGAATCATGGAGTCCACGACCCTCGAATCGCCCAGGCGGTGACCTTTCCGGAATTCCGGCAGCAGGTAAGGCGCATTGCTCATCGATTCCATGCCGCCCGCCGCCACAACCTCTGAATTGCCGGTTTGGATAGCCTGAGCCGCGAGCGCAACGGCCTTCAGGCCTGAGCCGCAGACCTTGTTGATGGTCATCGCCGCTACGCGATTATCGAGGCCGCCTTTGAGGCCTGCCTGCCGTGCAGGGTTCTGGCCGAGGCCGGCCGAGAGCACGTTCCCCATGATGATCTCATCTACTTGGCCAGGCTCGATACCCGCGCGCCGTACCGCTTCTCGCGTCACGGCCGCACCCAGATCGACAGCCGAAAGCGGCGCAAGCCCGCCTTGAAACTTCCCCATCGCCGTCCGCGCGGCGCTGATGATAACTGCTTCACCCATCCGCTAAAACTTCACTCCTGCGCGATTATAGGCGCCCGCTTTTCTGCCCGTCAAGGAATGGCGCTTTTCCGCCCGTGTACCGCCAGGCTTCAGAGTTTGGTAGCCACGCATTATGAAAGGGCGCCCCTTTGAGGGTATGGTCGGTTTGGTGGTGACACCCACCAAACTCACCCTCGAAAGGAGCACCCGATGAACAACATCAAGTATATCGGTATGGACGTTCATTCGGCGAGTATCAGCGTTGCGGTGCGGGACGCCGCCGGGAAGCTGATTATGGAAGCCACGATTCAAACCCAAGCCGCAGCGATTCTGGGACTGATCCAAGGATTGAAGGGTCCGGTGCAGGCGGCCCTGGAAGAGGGCACGCACGCCGAATGGCTTCACGATCTGCTGTCGCCGCACGTGGCGAAGCTGGTGGTTTGCGATGCGCGGCAGATGCCGCGCCACAAGAGAGAGAAGAAGAATGACCGGCTCGATGCGAGGAAGCTGGCGGAGTTGTTGTGGTTGGGCAACCTGAAGGGCGTCTATCACGGCAACGCTTCGCTGCGGGCGTTGCGGGAATTGACGCGGAGTTACCTGACGCTGGTGCGCGACACCACGCAGGTGATGAACCGGTTGAAGGCGATCTACCGAGGGCGCGGCATCGCTTGCGCGGGAACACGCGTCTACTCGCCGCGTTTCCGGGAGGCCTGGCTGGCTCAACTGCGCGAGCGCGGCGTGCGGGCGCGCGCCGAACTGCTCTACCAGCAATTGGACCTGCTGCTGCTCCTGCGCCATGAGGCCAAAAAGCGGATGCTGGCTGAGAGCCGGAAACAGCGCGCGCAGGAGATTCTGCTCAGCATTCCCTCGCTGGGTCCGGTCCGCGTGGCCGTGCTGATGGCCCTGATGCAAACGCCGTACCGCTTTCGCACCAAGCGCCAGTTGTGGACCTACGCCGGCTTGTCCCTGGTGACGCGTTCGAGCGCCGACTACCGGGTGATCGGCGGCCAACTCACCCGCTCGCCGAAGCCCGTTTTGATCCTGGGACTGAATGCCAATCATAACCATGGGTTGAAGGCAATCTTCAAAGACGCGGCGGTGACGGCCCTGGCTCGCTGCCAACCGTTCCGGGAATTCTACACACGCTGGGTGGCCCAGGGGATGAAGCCCGAGCTGGCGCGCGTGACCCTGGCGCGCAAAATTGCTTCGGTCACCTTGACGCTTTGGAAGAAAGGAGAACGCTTCAACGCCGAACATCTAAAAGCACAAGCCGCTTGAGCGCCATGCCGGAGCAAGCCGGATCGCCGGGTTTTTTCCACCCGCTCGCAGTCCGCGGTTCCGCTGGCGCTTGGGTTCGAGGGTGAGTCTCCGACTGACCGTTAGGCCCCGTTCCCGCATCGCCGGGACGAGTCTCCTGAGCCACTCTAGGCCCCCTCGGATAACCCCAAAAAGCCCTAGGCCTCGAGTCTCCGATAGAACCTTGGTTAACACTGACCCTCGCGTTCGGCTTGTCGCGCTGCAGTGACCGTTGACGTTGTTACGACCGGTAGATGAAATCCCGAGATGCGGAAATATGCTCTGCCCTTCCCTCGTTCCTCGCTTGGCTGACCTGCCCAAGCGAACGACGACGACGAGCAGCTAAAAGAAAACTTAGAGGGGCTGGATGCCGGGAGAATAGCCTTCGGCCGTCAAGTCCAGGGAGAATTATTTCTCTTGACATCCCCTTTCATAGAACGGTCA
>JBOGJZ010000037.1:0-4208 GCA_050745645.1 Terriglobia bacterium
TGAAAAACTCACTCAGCCTGTCATCCTGAGGAGCCGAAGGCGACGAAGGATCTCGCAAGTCCTTAAAAATAGCAAAAGCAGATTCTTCCCGACTTCGCCGGGACAGGTCGCTCCGCTCAGAATGACAAGGGCGGAACGTTTTTCAACAAACTGTTAGGCTCTGCGGCGGTTACTTGGAAGGGAAAAACCGCAGACACGGCAGAGCGCGCCGCGTCTGCGCCGCTTGCAGCCTGCTTTACAGCGGCTCCGCGTCCTTGTGTTCCCGCCGCCGCTTCCATTCAAGAAGCGCTTCCAATTTCTCTTTGAGCTGCTTTTCAAAGCCTTCGTCCGTCGGCAAATAGTAGCGGCGATCTTTCAGCGCGTCCGGCAGGCACGTCATCTCCGTGACACGGCCGGGAGCGTCATGCGCGTACTGATACCCTTTGCCATACCCGAACTCGGCCATCATGCCTGTCACCGCATTACGCAAGTGTAGGGGCACGGGCTCCGCAGTGGTTTTGCGCACGTCGTCGGCGACTCGTCCGTAGCCGGTATAGAGGGCGTTCGATTTCGGCGCCAAAGCCAGATAGACGGCGGCTTCCGCCAGCGCCAGGTTTCCCTCCGGCGGACCCACGAAATGCGCCGCTTGCATCGCGGCCACGGTAATCTCCAGCGCGCCGGGCTCGGCAAGCCCGATATCCTCCGAGGCCATGCGGATTAGCCGCCTGGCGATGTAGAGCGGATCCTCGCCCGCTTCCAGCATCCTCCCCAGCCAGTAAAGCGCGGCATCCGGGTCTGAATTCCGTACCGACTTGTGGAGCGCAGAGATCAGGTTGTAGTGCTCTTCGCCCGCCTTGTCATAAAGCAGCATCTTGCGCTGAATGGCGTCTTCGATCAACGCGTCCGTCACCACGGCTTGGCCCCCGGAGTCGCGGGGAGCAGCAGCCACGGCGGTTTCCAGCGTGTTGTAGGCGGCGCGGGCGTCGCCATTGGCAAAGATGGCGATCTGGCGGAGTTGCGCGGCTGTAACCATAGCGCGTTGGCGGCCGATCCCCCGCTGTTCGTCTTTTAACGCGCGCGCCAACAGCGTCTCAATTTCATCCGTAGAGAGCGGCGAAAGCACGTATACCTTAACGCGGGAGAGCAAGGCGGAGTTGACTTCAAACGATGGATTCTCCGTCGTGGCGCCGATCAGCGTGATATCTCCGCGCTCGACGTAAGGCAGGAAGGCGTCTTGCTGTGATTTGTTGAAGCGGTGAATTTCGTCTACGAAAAGAATGGTGCGGCGGCCATAACCCCGACCCTTTTCGGCGGCTGCCATCACGTCGCGGATTTCCCGCACCCCGGCCAGAACCGCGCTGAATTTTACGAAGTCGCTGCGCGTGCGATGCGCGATTACCGTTGCCAGCGTCGTCTTGCCGGAGCCCGGCGGTCCCCACAGGACCATCGACGCCACATCATCCTGCTCGATTCGCCGCCGCAAGGGCTTGCCTGGAGCGAGGAGGTGAGCCTGCCCTACGAACTCTTCAAGCGTCTCCGGCCTCATGCGGTCGGCAAGCGGCCGGGCGGCGGCGACAACGTCAGCCGGTGCGGGTTGCGGCTCGAATAATCCCATCGGCAAGCGGGCGCAGATTTTCGCTTTCAGAAAGTCTGTGGCTTTTGTTCACGCGTCCACGGACAAGCTGCAGAGTTTTCAAAAGCAGGAAACTCGCTACCCTACCCCGCTCCATTATAGTTCTCGCTTATGCGGGCCGTCCTACCACCGCGTCAATCGTCTCAAAAAGTTCTGCGCTGTGGACCGGCTTTGAGACATAACCATCCATCCCCGCCTTAAGGCAGCGCTCCCGGTCGCCTTCCATGGCGTGGGCCGTCATGGCAATAACCGGAAGGTGCGACCCTGTTACTGCCTCTCTTTCGCGAATGGCGCGCGTGGCCTCAATCCCATCCATCCCGGGCATCTGCACATCCATCAGCACCACGTCGATACCCGCCCATCCAGCCTTATCCAACGTCGCGAGCGCCTCACGGCCATCGCCGGTTGCGACGACGGTGTGGCCGCGTTTTTCGAGCAGGCGTACTGCAAGCTGCCGGTTCACGATGTTGTCTTCGGCCAGAAGAATTTTCAGAGCCTGGTGATCTCCCCCCAAAGCGTGGCGCGTAACCAGGCTCGAAACGGCGGGTTGGCGGCGGGCATTTCCCAGGGCTTTGACGATGGCTTCTCGCAGGTCGAATTGGCCAATCGGCTTGCTCAAATGCGCCGCCACCCCAAGTTCTCGACACCGGGATGCATCCCCCAGTTGACCTACCGAGCTGAGCATCATGATCGTGGCTCCCGTCAGTTGCTTGCGCTCGCGAATGCTCTCACACAGACGGAAGCCATCCATGCCAGGCATTTGCGCGTCCGTGAGAACCAAAGGAAATGACATTCCAGCCTCCACCGCCTGCTCCAAAACCGCTAATGCCGCTTCTCCTCCTTCTACCACCACAGGCTTTGCTCCCCAATGCGCAAGCATCTCCCGCAAGATACGGCGGTTCGTTGCATTATCATCGACGACCAGAACGTTCAGGCCTTGCAGGCTCACCGGATCAGGAACCGGATCAGCATCGGGGTGGCTTTTCTGCAATCCAAAGCGAGCGGTGAAATGAAAGATACTGCCGCGTCCGGGCTGGCTTTCCACCTGAATCCGCCCGCGCATCATCTCCACAAGCTGGGAAGAGATGGTAAGCCCCAGCCCTGTCCCCCCGTGCTTACGGGTAGATGAGCCGTCCGCCTGAGTGAACGCCTCAAAGATCATCTTCTGTTTCTTCTCGGGGATTCCCGGGCCGGTGTCTGTGACCGCAAAGTGCAGCACAATCTCATTCTCTGTTTTCGTCTTCACATCGATGCTCACCACGACCTCGCCATGGTCTGTGAATTTGATTGCGTTACCAACCAGGTTCACAATGATCTGCCTCAAACGGCCGGGATCGCCGATTAATTCTTCCGGAACCTCAGACCGGAAATGGGAAACCAGCTCCAGACCTTTCTGATGGGCGCGTACCGCCAGCGATTTCATTGTCTTGTCGAGGCAGCTTCGGAGTTTAAAATCGATGGGTTCCAGGCTCATCTTTCGAGCTTCAATCTTTGAAAAATCAAGAATATCGTTAATGACCGAGAGCAGAGAATCGGCGGATGTTTGGATCATTTCCAGATACTCCCTCTGCTCCGGAGCGAGGTCCGTGTCGCCAAGCAGTTCGGCCATCCCGATGACGCCATTCATGGGCGTGCGGATCTCATGACTCATGTTCGCCAGGAACTCGCTCTTGGCGCGACTGGCGGCTTCCGCGGCCTCCTTGGCTTCCAGGAGTTCGGCGGTGCGTTCCTGAACCCGCCTTTCAAGCTCATCATGTGACTTGCGGAGGGCTTCCTGCGACCGCTGACGATCAATTCCCATTCCAAGCTGGGACGCAACGAACGTCAGGATTCGCTCTTCTTCCTTTCCATAACCGATACCTGGGGTATAGCTCTGTACGGCCAATACTCCCATGATTTTCTCTCCGCTCGTGAGTGGAACGCCGAGCCAGTCAATGGCAGGAGTACCAATCGCCTCGACCTCGCCTCCCCTGACAAGTTCGCGGAATACGTGAGGAGGCGCCAGCAGCGGCCGGCCGGTGCGAAGAACATACTCCGTCAGTCCTCGTTTCATCGGCCTGGGCGAAGGCGATGCACCGTGTTCATCAACGAAATAGGGGAAGGTGAGCAGATCCGCAGATGCGTCGAGAAGCGCAACGTAAAAGTTCTTGGCGGGCATCAGTTCGCTGATGATCTTATGAATAGACCGGAAGAAATCTTCAAGGCCAAGGGCACTTTGCGCCGCCTGCGAGCATCGATAGAGGGCTGATTGGATTTTTTCCGCCTGCTTGCGGTCTGTGATGTCGCGAATGAAAGCGCTGAAGGTCCACTTCTCTTCCAACTTTGAAGGGCAGATTGCCAATTCCACCTGAAACTCCCGGCCGTCACGCCGAAGCGCGGTAATTTCAATCCGCTTTTTCAGAATCGGCCCTTCTCCGGCGGCCAAGAATTTTTTCAGGCCGCGCTCATGCGCATCTCGATACTTCGCAGGAATAATCGCTTCCGACATGCGGCGGCCCAGCGCTTCGCTGCGAGCCCAACCGAACATTCGCCCGGCTTCAGCATTCCAATCTGTAATGAGGCCCTGCGCGTCCATCGTAACCACTGCATCAAGGGC
>JBOGJZ010000038.1:0-1575 GCA_050745645.1 Terriglobia bacterium
TGAATGGCGTGATGGGCATGGTCGATCTCGCGCTTGACTCCGAGCTTTCGTCCGAGCAGCGGGAATATCTCACTACGGCCCAAATGTCGGCCGAGTCCCTGCTCACCGTGATCAATGACATTCTGGATTTTTCCAAGATCGAGGCGGGTAAGCTCGACTTGGACTCCTCCGATTTTGATTTGCGCGGACTTTTAGAGGAGACGCTGAAGCTGTTTGCCCCGCAGGCGCAGGCGAAGGGAATTGCGCTGGCCTGCAACGTCGCGCCCGAAGTCCCGCCGCTCGTTCTTGGAGACGCAGTGCGGCTGCGCCAGGTGATCACCAACCTGATGGGCAACGCCCTGAAGTTTACTCAGAACGGAAAAGTGGTGTTGAGCGCAGAGATGGAAAGGATGGAAGGCGCGAACGCGCTGCTGCGTTTTACGGTTGCCGATACCGGCATCGGCATTCCACCCGAAAAGCAGAAAGTTATTTTTGACGCATTCTCCCAGGCCGACAGCTCCACCACGCGTAAGTACGGAGGCACCGGCCTCGGTCTCACGATTTCAACCCGGCTGGTAAGCATGATGGGCGGGAAAATCTGGTTGGAGAGTGAAATGGGCGTCGGCAGCCAATTCCATTTTACGGCGGCGCTGGCCCTCCCTCGTCCAGCCGTTTCACCCGGCGATGACGGCGGCGAGCGCCAGGAAAGTCCTTCTGAGAAGCTGAAAATTCTGCTGGCCGAAGACAACCCCGTGAACCAGGCATTGGCACTCCGGATGCTCGAGAAGCGCGGCCACACCGTCTCCGTCGCGCAGAACGGCCGAGACGCGCTGACGCTGCTGGGCCGGGTGGATTTTGACCTTGTGTTAATGGATCTGCAAATGCCCGTGATGGACGGATTCGAAGCTACGGCGGCGATACGAGAGCAGGAAAGCAAGACGGGGCGGCATCTCCCGATCATCGCGATGACAGCCAATGCCATGGAAGGCGATCGGGAGCGCTGCATCGATGCGGGAATGGACGCTTACATTCCCAAGCCCGTGCGGGCTGACCACCTCTGGCAAACCATCGCGGTTTTCGCATCCGAAAAGCAAAAATCCCAAAGCGCGCAGCCCGCCGGAAAACTTGAAGAAACGCTCTAACGCCAGGCTGGCCTACAACTCCAAAATCTGCTTGATCTTCAGCCGTTTGTCGGCCCCGAGGCCGCTCAAATCGGATTCCGTCAGCCAACCTTCGCTGCATAGCCTCGCGAACACCAGAAGGAGCACGGAATACCGGTAGTCATATTTCTCATCCGTCTCGCGGCGTCGCTTCGAGAGATAGTCATGGACCTTCCAGATGTCTCGCGGATCTGACGCGTTCGCGATCATCTCCTTGACCTTGGCCACGATCGCTTCGCACTCTCGGCCATAAGCCAAGTCATACGCCTTTCTGGCCGCGTCCTTCTCCGGTTTAAACCACGTAACATTCTGCATCGTCACGGCTCTGCTCCCTTCACCTCGAATGCCTCTGGCGGGTCATTGTAGCAGGTCATCGTAGCCGCGTCGGTTCCTGTAGCGGCGGCGTCCCTGCCGCCGGTCTTTCTCTCTTTTCTTT
>JBOGJZ010000039.1:0-7270 GCA_050745645.1 Terriglobia bacterium
AACCCAACAAGTGCCGGCAGCTCAGGAAGTTCTGAAAATAATCCGCGATCCCCGATTTGGATTCGAGCGAACGCGAGAGGCCGCGCGCTGAAGTTTGTCTTCGGGCGGCGCCGGAGGCGCCGTCTCACTGCCCGGGTGATTCCGTTCTGGCGCCTCGCCGGGCTCTATGACTTGCTGGAAAAGCAGATCAGGTCATGCTGAACAGAGCGACCTGTCCCGGCGAAGCCGGGAAGGGTCTCAGATTCTTCGCGGAGTTTATCCTGAGCGAAATGCGGAGATCCTTCGCTCCGCTCAGGATGACAAGCGAAGGGCTCAGAATGACAGCGATAGGAGCGAACGGGCTCAGACCGGATCCGATAACGTCATTCCCGCGAAGCTTGTCCTCCGCGCAGGCGGGGGAGCGGGAACCCAATGGCTGGACTCCCGCTTGCGCGGGGGTGACGCCCCGCTTCCCGTTTGCCGGACTCCGGCCAGACCTGGACCCCCGCTTGCGCGGGGGTGACAGGGCATGGCGACTTTCATCTACATGGGTGGGCCGAAGGCTGTGAACGCTCAGCATGACAGAGCGCTTTGTGCGCCCCCGCGCCGCTGTGCGCCACGAAAACCTGTCCGCATCGCTCGACGCTCTGTGAATGTTACAATTCAACCTGAAGACAGCGGGAGCATCCCACCCGCCAGCCCGAGAATGCCGCGTTCCTTAAGCCTGTACGACCGATGGTCTCTCGAAATGCTCCGCGCCCGTCTGTTTGTGCCGGGCGAGCGCGTGGGCGCCGCAGTTTCGGGCGGGCCGGACTCTATCCTGCTGCTGGACTTTCTAAAGCAATTCGCCCGGAAACACGGCCTCGTTTTGTCGGTTGTGCATCTCAATCATTGTCTTCGCGGGGCGGATTCTGACGCGGACCAAAAATTTGTCTCTGAAGCGGCCGCCCGTCTGGATTTGCCATTCATCGGCGAGCAAGCGGACGTCGGGCGGGCGGCGCGCGCGAAAGGCCGGAACCTGGAGGCGGCGGCGCGCGAACTTCGCTACAGGTTCTTTTTCTCCTTGGTCAGCCAGAATAGGCTAGACAAGGTAGCCACGGCCCATACCGCCAATGACCAGGCCGAAACGATTTTACTGCGTTTGATTCGCGGATCGGGCAGCCGCGGACTGGCAGGGATTTATCCCGTGCTTGAGGAAAAAATAGTGCGGCCTTTCCTCAGCTTAACCCGGCCCGAGATTGAGGCGGAGGTTGAGCGGCGCGGCTTAGCCTTCCGAATTGATAAATCCAATTTTGATCCACGATTTACTAGAAACCGGGTCCGGCAGCAGCTTCTGCCGATGATCGAGCGCGAGTTTAACCCCGCAGTCATTGCCGTGCTGAATGAATTTGCGCGCCGGTGCCGCGAGGACGAGGATTACCTCGAACAGCAGGCTCGGGAAGCGGCCGGACCTTGGAGAATCCGGCAAGGCTCAGAAGAGCGAATTCCGGTCCGGCCATTGGCTCAGTTTCCGCCCGCCATCCAGAGGCGGATCCTGCGCCAAATGATGACCGCGGCGCGAGGCAATATCCGAGGCATCACTGCCTTGCACGTGGAGGCGGCTCGAGACCTCGCAATACACGGTCAAAGCGGCAAATCTCTTGTCCTGCCGGGCAACCTTGAGGCGCGCAGGGAGTTCGAGTGGCTCATCCTATCATCCCGGCCGCTCCGGACCGGCCAAGCGGTTAGTCACGGCTATTCGGTAGCCATCGAGCCGCCATCCGCAGTCTCCTTGCCGCAAGTGGGCCTCAAGCTTACCTTCCGTCTTGTCGAAAATGTTACCTGTGCTGGCAGCGAAAAGTCGTATAATTATAGGGAGGCGTCGTGCATCGACTACGACAAGCTATCTGGCCCTCTCATCCTGAGAAACTGGCGGGCGGGGGATACGTATGCCCTGTCAACAACCCGCAAGCCTCACAGGTTAAAGGAACTCTTGCTAACACACAAAATTTCCATATCGCGCCGTAGACTGTGGCCGGTTCTGTTGAGCGGCGCGGAGATTGTTTGGGTTTGCCACTTTCCTGCCACCGGCAGGGTAGCGCCATCGCCTTCTTCCAGCCGCCTTCTTCAGATCGATGAGCAGCCTCTGGGGGGTTGCTGAAAATGTTCCGGAACCGTGTCATTCCGAGCGGAGCGAAGCATCTGCTGTTTCTCATTGAAAACAAAAGCAGATTCTTCGCTCCGCTCAGAATGACGCCGCCTATGAATTTTTCAGTAGCCTGGAGACCTCGTGGGGCGGCGGAGCAGAGACGGAGTTGCTAATGGCCACCGCCAAGCATCTCTATAGAAGGCAGACTGTTCCTTTCTGGCCGGAGTCCGGCAAACTGGAAGCGGGGCTTGGCTGAAGGGCGCACGGAGGTGATACGGTGAATTCAACCGTTAAGAACATTATCTTCTGGGTTGTCATGGTAGCTACGGCCCTATTGCTTTGGGCGGTGGTGAAGTCAAGCACTGCCCAGAAACCTCAGCAGCTTTCTTTCACCCAGTTCAACGACGAGATCAACAAGGGCGACGTTAAAGAAGTCACGATTAACGGCTCGGAAGCGGCAGGAGTGAAGAAGGACAACTCAAAATTCAAGACCATCATCCCGACCGATTATCCCGATCTCTACAAGCAACTGGAGGCCAAAAACGTCAACGTCACCATCAAAGACACCTCCGGTAATTCGTGGCTCTCCTGGATCGGCAACGGCTTATTGCCTCTCATCATCCTGGTGGGCATCTGGATCTTCTTCATGCGCCAGATGCAGAGCGGAGGCAACAAAGCCCTCTCGTTCGGCAAGAGCCGGGCGCGCCTGCTTTCCACTCAGCACAAGAAAATCACATTTAAAGACGTGGCGGGCGTGGAGGAGGCTAAGGAAGAGTTGCACGAAATTATCGACTTCCTGCGCGAACCTCAGAAATTCCAAAAGCTAGGCGGGCGGATCCCAAAGGGCGTGCTACTGGTCGGCCCTCCTGGAACGGGCAAGACGCTTCTCGCGCGCGCCATCGCGGGCGAAGCAAGCGTTCCCTTCTTTTCCATCTCCGGGTCGGACTTCGTGGAGATGTTCGTGGGTGTCGGAGCGTCTCGCGTGCGCGACCTTTTCGAGCAAGGGAAGAAGAACGCTCCCTGCATCATATTTATTGACGAAATCGACGCGGTGGGCCGCCACCGGGGCGCAGGACTTGGCGGCGGACACGATGAGCGTGAGCAAACGCTGAATCAGCTTCTCGTGGAAATGGACGGCTTCGAATCCAACGAAGGCGTCATTCTCATCGCTGCTTCAAACCGGCCTGACGTGCTCGATCCAGCCTTGCTTCGCCCCGGCCGCTTTGACCGGCGCGTCGTTGTTCCACGGCCCGATGTGGGCGGGCGGGAAGGCATCCTGAAGGTTCACACCAAGAAAATCCCTTTGTCCGAGGATGTAGACGTCTCGGTGCTGGCGCGCGGCACGCCCGGCTTTTCCGGCGCCGATCTAGCCAACCTGGTCAACGAGGCTGCGTTACTGGCGGCGCGCGAAAATCGCAAGCAAGTCTCCATGTGGGATTTTGAATCAGCTAAGGACAAGGTGCTGATGGGCGCGGCCCGCAAGTCCTTGATCTTGACGAACGAGGAGAAGAAGAACACAGCCTTCCATGAGGCAGGCCACGCTCTTGTCGCCCTGACTGTGCCTCACGCCGACCCGCTGCATAAGGTCACCATCATCCCTCGCGGCATGGCGCTCGGCGTTACGATGCAGTTGCCGACGGATGATAAGCACACCTACACGCGCGACTACCTCGAGTCTCAGCTCGCGATTATGATGGGCGGCCGGGTGGCCGAAGAACTCTTCCTCAACCACGTCACGACCGGCGCAGGAAACGACATCGAACAGGCTACCGAAATGGCTCGCAAGATGGTCTGTGAATTCGGCATGTCAGACCTTGGACCTCTTGCTTACGGCAAAAACCAGCAGGAGATTTTCCTCGGCCGCGACCTGGCCACGCAGCGCGACTTCAGTGAAGACACAGCCATCAAGATCGATCAGGAAGTGAAAAAATTTGTGATGACGGGATACCAGCGCGCCAAAGACGTCCTGAGCTCTAACCGCGAGGCCATGGTTCGCGTCGCTGAAGCATTGCTGGTGCACGAAGTCCTCGACGGCAGCGAGGTGAAACTGCTGATGGAGGGCAAGCCGCTGCCTGAACGCCGCAAACCTGAGTCTACGCCGCCTCCTGAGGCTGTAACTACTCAGGTGCTCAAACCTCAAATGGCGCCCGGAGTCCCGAACCGGGAGCGTCCGCAGCCAGCCTGAGCGGTGACCCGCTTTGGATCGCGGCGCCCGTCTCCTGCCGGGAGCAGGCGGGCGCTGCTTCTTTAATCAACGAAGGAGCCAGCCGTGGCGCATCTGACGCGTAAAGAACTCAAGCAAGATCCCTTTCTTTCCGCTTACTACGATGACTTTGTGGATTTCGCCGAGAAGCATTACGCGCAGTTGGCAATTGGGGCGGTTATTATTGCCGTGATAGTCGTTGCGCTCATCTCATGGAAACATCATGAGCAGCGCCAGGAAGCGAGCGCCAATGCGCTGCTCGGCGCCGCGCTAGCCACGTTCCACGGTTACGTGGGGGCAGCTCCAGCGGACGCTCTCGGAGGTGGAGTGGAAAAGTTTTCAACCGAACAGGAAAAATACCAAGCCGCGCTCAAGGCTTTCAATAGCGTGGCGAGCCTGTTTCCCCGCCAGAAAGCAGGCGAGATTGCGCTGTATTACGCCGGCACCTGCCAAGCGCTGCTCGGCCAGCAAACAGCGGCCATCAAAACTCTTCAACAGGCCGGTCACTCTTCTGACCCAAACATCAGCTCGCTTGCGCGCTTAGCCTTAGCCGACGAGTTGGCGCGAGCCGGGAAACTCTCCTCAGCCGAAGGAATATATAAGGACCTCGCCCAACATCCAACGCATACCGTCCCTGCGGAGACCGCTTGGCTGGCGTTGGCGGACGCCGAGAGTGCAACAAGCCCTTCCCAGGCGCGCCAGATCTACGAGCGCATCAATAGCGAGGACGGGTCAGACCCTTACCTGGCTGAGACGCTGAAGCAGAAGCTGGCGGAACTGCCCTAGGGGTTGCTGAAAAAGGGTTTGGGGTGTGTCATTCTGAGCGCAGCGAAGAATCTAAGTTTTCTCCTTCCAATGCGACAAGCAGATGCTTCCCGGCTGCGCCGGGACAGGTCGCGGAGCCTGCCCTGAGCGCAGCGAACGGGCTCAGCATGACAAAATGGACTTTTTCCGCAACCTCCTCGAACCGAAGACAAATCTGACCTTGCATGAATCCGGTGAAACGCGAAAGCCTGGAGACGGACGTTCTGATTGTCGGCGCCGGTCCGGCAGGCCTCAGTTGCGCGTTGCGTCTCGCGCAGCTCTACCAGGCGCGGCCCCAAACCGCAGGACGTGATCTCAAAGCAGAAAACATTTTCGTCCTTGAGAAGTCAGATGAGCTAGGCGCCAATTGCCTGTCCGGCGCCTTGTTGGACCCGAAAGCCCTGCAGGAGTTATTCCCTAACTTCGCAGCGCTTAATCCGCCGCTTGAAAGCCCGGCCACAGCGGATGCCGTTCTCTACTTCACCGGACGCCGCCGGTTCAAGCTCCCGCTGACGCCTCCTTTCTTTCGTAACCACGGCAACTACATCATCTCCCTCAACAAATTCGTCAAATGGCTCGGCGGACGGGCAGAGGAAGCAGGCATCAGCTTGTTTCCAGGTTTCGCGGGAGCTGAGGTCCTCTACGAAGGCGATCGTGTGGTGGGCGTGCAGGTGGGAAACAAAGGAATCGACCGCGCGGGAAATCAGAAGTCCAACTTTCAGCCGGGATACGATTTGCGCGCCAAGATCACCATTTTTGCCGAGGGGACGCGCGGCTCCCTGACCAAGCAACTGGTCTCTCGACTGCGCCTTGACGATGGCTGCAATCCTCAGGCGTACACTCTCGGCCTCAAGGAGCTATGGGAAATTCCGGCGGACCGTGTGAAAACCGGGCAAGTTTTCCATACTGCCGGCTGGCCCCTATCATCTGAACAGTACGGAGGAGGATTCATCTACGCTCCTTCAGCCACGCGACTGGCGCTGGGCCTGGTGGTGGGTCTCAATTACAAGGACCCTGGTTTCGACCCTCACCAGGCATTTCAGCAGTGGAAAACCCACCCGTGGATAAGACAATTGCTTGCGGGAGGACAGATGCTCCGCTTCGGCGCCAAGACCATCCCCGAAGGCGGATATTTTTCCATCCCTTCAGCCGCAGCGGACGGCGCGATCATCATCGGAGATTCTGCCGGATTCTTGAACGCCCAGCGGCTGAAAGGTATTCATCTGGCTATGAAGAGCGGAATGCTCGCGGCGGAGACGGTGATGGACGCGCTCATAAAGCAGGACTATTCCAAAAGCCAGCTCGCGAGCTTCGAGCAGGCTTGGAAGGCAAGCTGGGTGGGCGAAGAGCTCTGGGACGTCAGGAACTTCCACCAATCCTTCGAGCACGGATTCGGGCGCGGCGTCCTGCACGCTGCTCTGCAATTTGTCACGGGAGGACGCGGGCTTTACGCGCGTTACAAATCGGTTCCTGACTATCAACACATGCAGCGCCTGAAGAACTCGAATTCACGCCCAAGCGTCAAGGCGGACGGCCGGCTTACATTCGATAAAGTCGCCGATGTTTTTTATTCCGGGACGCAACACGAAGAGAACCAGCCGGCCCACCTGAAGATCGCGGACTACGATATTTGCAACGGGCGCTGCATATGGGAGTACGGCAACCCGTGCCAGCATTTCTGCCCGGCTGCGGTTTACGAGATGGAGAACAACTTAGATGGTTCCGGCAAGCATTTGAAGCTCAATCCTTCAAATTGCGTACACTGCAAGACCTGCGATATCGAGGACCCGTATCAGATTATCAACTGGGTTTGCCCGGAAGGAGGCGGAGGCCCGCGATATGATGGCCTGTGAAGCTCCCGGAACGATTCAAGCGAGTGCCACGCTCAGCGCCAACCCGCGCACATTCACGCGCTGGCAGCGCATTCAAATCTCAGCTGCCACCGCGATGGGGTATCTTGCGACCGCGATGATCGGCCGCAGCCTGCGATGGGAGGTCTATGGATGGGAAAATTGGGAAGCGGCGCGAAAGACGGGCAAAGGCCTGATTTACACCTTTTGGCACCGCGAAATCTGTTCCGCTACGTGGTTCTGGCGGAAGCGCGGCATCGTGGTGATGACCAGCCGGAACTTTGATGGCGAATACATCGCCCGCAT
>JBOGJZ010000040.1:0-4197 GCA_050745645.1 Terriglobia bacterium
CACCTCCATTGATGTCACCTCCGATAAGGTTTGCATTATGGCGCTCGAGGCTGGCAGGCGGCATTACGCTGCGAGCAAGAATGATCTGTTTAAAACCTGGAGCGAACCGCTCAATCTGCCGCTCGATCCTTTCCGTCATGTCGAAGTCTGATCCATTCGGCACATGGCAATAAGCCCACGCCGTGTGCTTGCCCTCCGGAGCGCGCGTCGAATCATAAAGACTCGGCTGGGCTACAAGGACGAATGGTATCTCGGAAGATTCACCGCGCCATGCCGCGTTTTCCGACGCGGCGATCTCTTCAAGACTGGCGCCCAGATGGACCGTGGCAGCTTCCGAGCATTCGCGTGCTCTCCAGGGGATGGGCGCGTCCAGGGCCCAATCGATCTTGAAGGCGCCGAGGCCGTACCGGTAACGGCCGAGTTTTCCCCTGAACGCGGGAGAAAGCCGGTTTTCGGCAATCGCGAGAAGCTGCCGGGGCGTCAGGTCGCAGAGAATAGCGCGTGCTGGAGGCAGATCGTCAAGGGACCGGACCGGCATGTTCGTGAGGATTTCTCCGCCGAGCGAACGCAGATAGGAGGCCAGAGAATCCGTAATCCTTTGGGCTCCGCCTCGCGGAAATGGCCAGCCCACCGTGTGGGCAGCAACTCCGAGTACAAGCCCAAAGGCGGCGCTCGGCATCCGCTCAAGAGGTAGCATGGAGTGAGCAGATAAACCGGCAAAAAGAGAGCGAGCGCAACTCTCCTTGAACAGTTTTTTCGACAGCCGTGCTCCGGGTTGTAGGGCCAGCCTGCCGAATCTTGCCAGGCTTACGGGATGATTTGGGAAGCGCAGCGGTCCGAGTAGAGCAGGTTCGATATCTTTCCAGATGCGCGTCAGTCTGCTCATCAATTGCCCATAGGCGGCGGCATCTGACCCCAGCCTTTCGCTTGTTAAATCGATCGAGCGTTCCACCAGAACGGCTGAGCCATCATCAAAAGGATGAGCAAGAGCGGCCGGCGAATGAATCCATTCCAGGCCATGCGATTCCAGCGGCAAACGACGGAAAAAAGGTGATGCCAACGCCAGAGGATGGATCGCGGAGCAGAGGTCATGAGCAAATCCGGGCAGCGTTAGCTCGGCCGTGCGCGCGCCTCCTCCTATTTGCTCGTTGGCCTCGTACACCAACACTCGCCAATCTGCCCTGGCCAGTGTTATGGCAGCAGCCAGCCCGTTAGGGCCCGAGCCAATTACAATGGCGTCGAATTTGCCCATTTAAAGAGCCTCTCCTCAGTCCTTCCACACCCTCATGCCTATCGCCAACAATGACGAAGCCTCGCGGGCAAATGAAGCCAGAGTAAAGTGTTTCGGCATCAGACTATTGAACAGGAGAGTGTTTGTATGCCAAAAGGAAAACATCTCCGCGGCGTTGGAAGTAACGAACAGAGGCAGTACGAGCATATCAAAGAAAAAGCTCAGAAGTCAGGGCGGTACGGCAAACGAGCCAAGGAAGTTGCCGCGCGCACTGTTATGAAACAGCACAAAGAAAAGGGACACCCAAAGGGCAAATAGTCTGGCGCGACGAGTAAATGCCGGCGAAGCGAAGCTGGTTAACCTTATCGTGCGCTTGAAAAACTCCACATATATCAGAAGGCGAATAGCCCTCGCAGGCTTTCGCTGTAAGGTTCGCGAACGATGCCGCGCTCAGTAATAATGGCTGTAACGTAGCGGTGAGGGGTGACGTCGAAGGCGGGGTGGCGGGCTTCAACACCTGATGGAGCAATTTGGCGGCCTGCAAGCTGGGTGACCTCCGCCGGCGAGCGTTCCTCGATAGGGATGTCCGCGCCGGAGGCGAGGCTCAGATCGATGGTGGAAAGCGGAGCAGCCACGTAGAACGGGATCGCATTTTCACGCGCGAGCACGGCCACTGAATACGTCCCGATTTTGTTCGCCACATCACCGTTCGCGGCGATGCGGTCAGCACCTACAATCGCGGCATGCAGCGCGCCTTGTTTCATAAAGTGGCCAGCCATGTTGTCGGTAATCAGCGTCACGGGGATGCCATCCTGGGCAAGCTCCCAGGCAGTCAGGCGCGCGCCCTGAAGAAACGGGCGGGTTTCATCCGCAAAAACACGGATGTCCTTCCCCTGAGCGGCCGCGGCCCGAATGACGCCGAGCGCCGTGCCGTAGCCTCCAGTGGCGAGCGCGCCCGCGTTGCAGTGGGTCAGCACTGTCATGGAAGATCCCAGCAACTCGGCGCCGTGCTGCCCCATAGCCTCGTTGATAGCGATGTCTTCTGCGAGGACGCGCTGTGCTTCCTCGACTAATTTTTCGCGCGTGCGGCGTAGTCTTTCGCTTTCGGCGCCGCTTCCGGCCCCACTGCCCGTTAAGGCATCCTCAAAAACAGTCCTCATGCGCTTTACGGCCCAGAAAAGGTTGACGGCGGTTGGGCGGGTTTTTGAAATGACCGCGGCGGCTCGCTCGAAGTCTGCGCGCAACTCCGCGTCAGTGCGTGCAGTGGAATGCTTAACGCCGAGCGCGACGCCCATCGCTGCAGCTACGCCGATTGCGGGCGCGCCGCGAATTACCATGCTGCGGATGGCGTCCGCCACTTCCTGATAAGTGCGGCAGGTGACATAAACTTCCTCGGAGGGTAGGCGCGTTTGGTCAATCATGCGCACGCCCTCCGGCGTCCACTCAATTGTCTTGAACATGATCGATTAAGTCCATAAGTAAGAATTGCCGGCCCAGGGATGCCTAGGCGCATCGTATACCCCCTGGTCATTAAGATAGTAATCCAGAAACACAGGAGTGGGGAGACAAAGATCGAAGGAGCGGCAGGGTTGGAGCCCGCCAAGGCCGCCATCTCTTCTCTCCTCCGAGAACTGAGACACTTCAATCCCACAGGGGGATACGATGTGAGTAGGCTCTACCAGTTTAACTTGATTTGTTTGCCGCAGCGCACTATGATGTTGAGCTTAAAACTGTGTGGACGTGGCGCGGCTGACGGGCAGGCGAGGCCGCGCGGTTTGTTGGCTCGGCATCGGAAATTTGAGAACGGGGACATATCGATGCGAAACAGAAGACTTATTCAAACTGGAATCCTCGCGGCGGCGATTGCCGTGGCGTGTTTGGGAGTGAGCGCAGGGACGGCGCACGCCGAGACCATTTTCACTAACCTCGGCCCGGGAGGGACGTTTAGCACCGGCGTTGCCCAGGTCGTCGCAGCCTCCAGCGATAATGGGCAAGTGGATGGCATGTCATTCACGGCGGGCACGACAGGCGACTTGACGGACGCCATGCTCGGGGTAGGCCACTTTGGGTTCGATAACGCTGCACTTACTGTAGACGTGGAATCGGACGATAGCGGACAACCCGGCGCCATCCTGGCCACTTTGGCGCAGCAGGGGACGATACCACCCGACTTATCTCCGGGACTTGTGACCTTCGATTGCAGTGGAGCGTGCCCGCAGCTCGCGTCAGGCACGCCGTACTGGCTAGTAGCCGTGGACACGGCCCCCGCCAAATCGGTCCAGAGTTGGTTTTTTTCAAACAACGATGTCGGCACTGCCGCATTCAACTTCTCCGCTAGCGCCACCGGACCGTGGACGATCCAAACCGGGCAAGACATATCGGCCTTCGAAATCGATGGAACGACGCCGACCACTGTGCCCGAGCCCGCGAGCTGGCTGCTTTTTGCCACCGGCCTGCTCGGCTTAGGAACGCTTTTGCTGTTCGGCAAACGCCTCGGACTGCGGCGCGTGTGGGGCTAGGATGTGCGAGCTTGAGGCTGCAATTTAAGATTTGATATTGGAAACTTTTTGTGCGGAAGGGCTTGTCGCTGCGCTGTAATTTGAGATTTAAAGATCCAAGATTTGAGAGATTTACATGACCTACGAGCGCTTTGAGCAGCTTCCCGTTTGGCAGGCTGCGATCAAGCTAGGGCAAGCAGTCTACTCGCTAACAAAGAATCGGCCATTCAGCCGGCAACGAAGCCTGCGCGACCAGATCGAGCGGGTTGCGGTATCAGTTTCTAACAATATAGCTGAGGGTTTCGAGCGCGGGACCACGCAAGAATTACTCACGTTCCTGTATATCGCACGTGGCTCTGCTGGCGAAGTCCGCTCCATGCTATGCTTGGCTTGCTCGACGGAATTCCTGAATTCGCCGATCTCAAATCTGAAATTTCAAATTTGAAGGCGCAAGCGGAATCGATTTCC
>JBOGJZ010000041.1:0-1554 GCA_050745645.1 Terriglobia bacterium
CCATGACGGGCCACGTGGGCCAGGTGATGCAGGAATCCATGCAGGCGGCGCTCGCTTGGGTGCGGAGCCACGCGTCCGATTACGGCATAGACGCGGACTTCTTCCAGAACTCCGACATTCACACGCACGTGCCTGCGGGCGCTATTCCCAAGGATGGCCCGTCAGCAGGGGTCACCATGGTTACCGCCCTGGTTTCCGCGCTCACGCGCCGCCCGCTGCGCCCGCGGCTGGCCATGACCGGTGAGATCACCTTGAGCGGGCAGGTTCTGCCCGTTGGAGGCATCAAAGAAAAGGTTCTTGCAGCCAAGCGAGCGGGCGTGACTGAGGTGCTTTTGCCGGCGGAAAATGAGCCGAACGCCCAGGAGGATCTGCCGCCAGAACTTCTCGGCGACCTCAAGCTGCACTACGTTCAGACGATTCAAGAGGCGCTTGAGTGCGCGCTTGAGCCGGAACCCGTTCCGGTCTCAAGCAGCGCTCCGGCGCGCGAAGTCGCTTTCGCCCATCATGACGGCCCACCCAATTAAGCCTCTGCTCCGGCGCTGACCGCTCTGTCGGTTCCTGCAGGTTGCTAAAAGACCCCGGATTGTCATGCTGAGACGATTCGCTCCTGTCATCGTTTGGTTGCCAGCACGGCATCCAAAGGCGCCCCGGTGACCCGCCCCTCGACGTCAGCGAATCCAGCGTCGCGCAATAGCGCCGCATATTCGGCGAGCGTCCGTTCTTTTCCTTCAGTGCAAACCAGCATGCTCAACGATTGCGTTAACGCACCCATGGGCCCGGTTTTATCCTCATTCAGCAAGCGCTCTGCAATCAGTAGCGCACCCCCGCGCGGCAGCCGGTCGTAAATCTTCTTCAAGAGCTTGTGGATTTTCTCTTCTGACCAGTCGTGCACAATGCGGCCGAGCGAGAAGAGGTCCGCATCGGGAAGAGGGTCTTTGAAAAAATCACCGGCGATCAGATCGATTCGGTCCGCCAGCCCAGCCCGCTGCACGTACTCGCGCGTGACTTCGATGACAACCGGCAAGTCAAAGACGGCCGCGCGAAGTTTCGGATAATGCCGGCAGGCCTCGATGGGCAGGTGGCCGGTGGCGCCGCCGAGGTCCACCAGCCGGCCGAACTTGTCCAGGTCAAAAGCCTCAACTACGAGTGGCGAGCTCAGCAGGCCGAAGCCGTGCATGCCCATCAGGAAATCGCGCTTCGCTTCTTCATTGCGAAAGTAGTGATCGAAAAGCGGACCTTTCGATCCGAACGTCTGTTCCCAGCGGTGGGTGCCTTCGCGGATAGCATCCTCAAGGCTCCCCCAAAGCGGATAAAGCATCCGGTTCGAATACATGATGTAGCCCGCAAATGTTGTAGCGCTCGACCGTCGCAAGTAGGCGTCTGCGACCGGCTGGTTGGAATACTTTCCCGCCTCTTTGCGGAGCAAGCCCAGCCCGGTGCAGGCGTCCAGCAGCCGTTCAAGGGCATCTGCGTTGGCTCCAGTCGCGTGAACGAGCGTGTTGAGGTCCGCTGCGCCGTCTTCCAGGCGGTCAAAGATGCCAAACGCGACTGCCG
>JBOGJZ010000042.1:0-4265 GCA_050745645.1 Terriglobia bacterium
GAAAGGACTTCACCATGAGCTTTTGAAGAGCCTTGCGGTTTCCGCCCGCGGCCATGTAGCTTTGGCGGAGCCGGATCAGGCTGTGGCGCAATTCGCGCTCTACCTGCTGCCGGTGCAAGGTCATGGGTACTTCGATGGACTGAAAGACATCGGGGCCATACAGCATGCGCCGGTTTGCCTTAATTTCCAGCAGCTCGATGGCAAAAATGTCAGCGGCGCTAACCAGCTCCTCGATCGTCAGAAAAAGCAGCGCAGGATGTCCCTTGCGCGCCCACCAGCGGGCAGGCGATCTTAGCTTGCGCAACTCCGCAGGATCGATGCGGTGCAGCAGGCAGAGCAGGTTCAAGTCGGAGCGGCCCGGCAGGAAATTGCCGCTCGCCGCCGACCCATAAAGCGTCACGCACTGCATGTTAGCTGTTGCGGCCTGCGAAAGCTTCTCGACAATTTTGCAAAGGTCTTTGTGCATGAAGGCTCCCGTCACCACCCCCCGCTCGCCCCACCGCCGCCCGACATGCCGCCGCCAAATCCTCCAAATCCGCCACCACCGCCAAAGCGGCCGCCGCCGCCGAAGCCGCCAAATCCACCGATCCACGGGCCGCCGCCTCGCAGCCTGTTTCCCGGGCCAAACGAGCCTAGAATGCCTATGCCGGCGAACACAAGCAAAATGATGAGCGGCATGGGAAAACTGAAGCCCGGTTGCGAAGCCGACCCCGCAACTGGAGTAACACTGGCGAGGGGGATCGCGAGCTTGACGCCGCTCGATTGTGCGACGGCCCCCGCTACGTCGCTCGTCAACTGAAGAACCGCGGCGCTGTAGTTGCCGGCTCGCAGCGCGGGCACAACTTGGCGGCCGAACCGGCCCACAAGGCCATCCGTGAGCACCGGCTCGAGACCATACCCCACCTCGATCCGGTAGCGGTGATCCGCCACCGCAAGCAGAATCATCACGCCGCGGTCTGTGCCCTTTTGACCCACGCCCCATCGGGTAAATAGATCGTTCGCGAACATGTCGATAGGAATGCCGCCGAGCGAGCGAATAGTAACAACAGCGATCTGCGCATGAGTTGTGTGATCCACTTCCGCACAAAGCGCCGTGATTTGCTGCGCCGTCTGCGCATCCAGGATGTGGGCGAAATCGTTGACGTAACCTTGAGGTTTGAGATCGGAAGTTTTCTCTGCGAAATCCGGCAGCGTAATGCACAGGACGGCCAGGAGAAGCAAAATCATTCTGGCCCAGGTTAAATAATTACGAGGCTGGTTGAAGGGTAACCGGCAACGCATCTTTAGGCTAACGCCAGCTACTTCGCGCCAACGACGGTCTTATCAGCATCTTCGGGAGCAGGCGCTTCGGTTTCCGCTGCCCGCTGGATTCTCATCCCATAAAACGACTGATAAACGAAGTAGAAGGAGATAAGGAAGAACACCACGGCCAATATGTGGGTTAAGACTTCGCCGTGCTGCGCGGTCAACTTGACTGCAAGCTCTACGGCCAGCAGTCCGAAGAGGGTCGTGAACTTAATGATGGGATTCAGAGCTACGGAAGAAGTGTCTTTGAACGGGTCGCCCACCGTGTCGCCCACGACGGTGGCGTCATGTAGCGGAGAGCCTTTTTGCTTCAACTCCACCTCGACGATCTTCTTGGCGTTGTCCCACGCTCCGCCGGCGTTCGCCAGGAAGATGGCTTGATAGAGGCCAAACGTGGCGATGGAAATCAGGTAACCGATAAAGAAAAACGGATCAACAAAGGCGAAGGCCAACGTAGCGAAAAACACGGCGATAAAGATAATCAACATGCCTTTCTGCGCATATTGCGTGCAGATCTCCACCACCTTCTTGCTATCAGAAACGGAGGCCTTCTCTACGCCCTCAAGTCTGATATTCGCCTTGATAAATTCCACGGCGCGATAGGCGCCGGTCGTCACGGCCTGAGTGGAAGCGCCGGTAAACCAATAAATGATGGCGCCGCCTGTAATCAAGCCCAACACAAAAGGAGCGTTCAACAGTGACAGCTTATCCACGTTCTGCGTGAGCCCGACGGTGAGCGCCATGATAATCGAGAAAATCATGGTGGTAGCGCCCACGACGGCCGTCCCGATCAGCACCGGCTTAGCCGTGGCTTTGAACGTATTGCCGGCGCCGTCGTTTTCCTCCAGCATCTCCTTGGCCCGCTCGAAGTCCACGTCGATGCCGAAATTGCCCCTCAACTCTTCCCGGATGCCCGGGACGTGCTCGATCAGCGAAAGCTCGTAAATCGACTGAGCGTTGTCCGTCACCGGACCGTAGGAATCCACGGCAATGGTGACGGGTCCCATGCCCAGGAAGCCAAAGGCTACCAAACCGAAAGCAAACACCGGCGCGGCCAGCATGATCTTTTCCAAGCCGGGTATGCTCACCCAGGAACCCACCGCCATCAGCCCCACCATCACGAGCCCCAGGTAGTAGGCAGAGAAGTTGCCCGCCACGAAGCCGGAGAGAATATCCAAAGACGCTCCCCCCTCCTTCGCGGAAGACACCACTTCTTTGACGTGCCTCGACTCGGTGGAAGTAAACACCTTCACCAGTTCGGGGATAATCGCGCCGGCCAGTGTCCCGCAAGAGACGATGGTTGAAAGTTTCCACCACAGCGTCGGGTCGCCGCCCAGATTCGGGATGGTGAGAGCCGAGACGGCATAGGTCAGTCCGATGGAGGCAAACGAAGTGATCCAGACAAGCGAGCTGAGAGGCGACTCAAAATTGAAATGGCTTGCAGCGCTGTACCGGGCTTTGGCTATAACGCTATTGATAAAATAGGCGGCGGCGGCGGCGATAAGCATTGCAACGCGAATCACAAAGATCCAGGCGAGCAACTCAACCTGGATGGTGGGACTCTTGACGCCAAGCAGGATGAAGGCGATCAACGCGACGCCGGTTACGCCATACGTTTCAAAGCCGTCGGCGCTGGGACCAACCGAATCGCCGGCGTTATCCCCGGTGCAATCCGCAATCACTCCCGGGTTGCGGGCATCATCCTCTTTGATCTTGAAAACAATCTTCATAAGGTCGGCGCCGATATCGGCAATTTTTGTGAAGATGCCGCCCGCAATACGAAGCGCGGCTGCGCCCAGCGACTCGCCAATAGCAAACCCGATGAAGCAGGGACCCGCATAAGACCCCGGCACGAAGAGCAAAATAATAAACATCATCAGCAGCTCGACGCTGATGAGCATCATGCCGATGCTCATGCCGGCCTCAAGTGGAATCTGATAGACCGGGTATGGCTTGCCGCCGAGGCTGGCAAAGGCCGTGCGAGAATTCGCAAAGGTATTGACCCGGATTCCGAACCACGCCACCCCGTAGCTGCCACAAATCCCGAATATGCTGAAAGCCAGGATAATGATGACCCGCAAGGAATCAAATTTAAGCAGAACCCCGAAGTAGACCAGAATGACAATGGCGATGAAAACCCAGAGCAACAGCAGGAACTTACCCTGATTGACCAGGTAGGTCTTGCAAGTCTCCCAGATCAACTGCGACATTTCCTTCATCGATTCGTGGGCGGGCAGGTTCTTCAGCCTGCTGTATATGACTAGGCCGAAGATCAATCCGAAGATGCAGAACAGGATTCCGTAGGTCAATAGGTGGTGGGCATCCACGCCGACGAGTCGAACTTTGTGAAAGTCCGGAAGCCTCAAACTAGCTTCTCCGCCAACCTCCGCAGGAGCTTGAGCCAAAGCAGGGGCCGCGCTCGCAACCAGGAGAGCCAGGCCAGCGCCCACAATAGACAAGGCTTTGCCTATCCAGTCCAGTCGGCCCGGCCGGCCCAGACGGCTCAACCGGCCCAGCCGGATTGCAGCGCCAATGATCCGCCGTACAAACTGCGATAAGGTTCCTGGCGCGTCCCAAAAACATTTTGGAATCGCATTTGCGGCCGGCCCATTACCCTCCTGACGCGACAAAAAAAACACCCCGAGCGGCGCTAAAAGGCTTGTGCCCAGGACTAGAAATGCAGATTGATCCATGAAACCGGCCTCCGGTCGCCTCTGATCTCGTGTAGCAGAACCAGGCGCGATATGTTGTTGGTGTTTAGGTCCACAACCCAGGATAAAGTTCAGGCGAGACGCAGCGTAAGCTGAATTTTTATATATAACATAGCCCTCAAAAAGCGTCAACAAAGTAGGATAGTGCCGGGCTTCAAGCCTGGCGCTACAGGTTATTTTCGAAGCAGAATGACACGCCCTAAGCCATTTTTTCCGGCAAGCAGCTAGTTTCCGACCGAACCAAAAAAG
>JBOGJZ010000043.1:0-2921 GCA_050745645.1 Terriglobia bacterium
ATGGCCTGATCTATGGCGAGCTACTCCGGCAATCCTCCATGCTGGCTTACATCGATGTTTTTTGGCTGCTGGCCTTCATCTGTCTGGCGATGATCCCTTTCATGTTTTTGATGAAGCGCACGCACCCAGGCAAAGCCCCGGTACCCGTTCATTGATCCGGACGCAGCGATGTGAAAGCAGGAAAGATTGCAAGATGTCAAGGTTGGCGCCCACGGTCAGCGCTCTTCTGGCCGTGGGACGTTGTCAGGCGGAAAGTGGACGGGCTGCCTTATTCCACAAAAATCTGAGGTTTTGCTTCACAGGGACAGGGACCCCGGATAAGTCTGCCTGTTTCCGGCGCTGTTACTGGGCCGCAGCCATCTGCTGCTGAAAGGCGCCCTTCGGAGTGCTGACATAGCCCACAACTTTATGGGGCGCAATCTGATAGACGACCAGCTCGTAGAAGTTGTACTTGTATTGGGGAGCGAAAAACGTTGGCTGATCGATCGCGAGATTTTTCCGTGTAATCCTCATGTCGTTATAGAACATGTCCACATTGAACGTGTGATGGCCCGTGTTCGCTTTTTTCAGAACCAGCCCGACACCGGCTACGTTCTCGCGGTGATTCTGGGTAAGCGTAAACTCGTAGTAGTCTCGCGAGCCGAGCTTCCGCAGTTCCACAATATCATTGTGGTTCGTTGCGATCATCGTCCCCAGCTTGCTGCGCGACATGCCGAGGTCTGATGTCAGCGTGCCAACGGTCCGCTTGGTGTTAGCAAGGTCGTTTTGGGTTGCCGAAACGTTGTTGCTCAGGACGCCGACCTGTTGTTGGTCCGCTTTCCGCGAGAGCTCCTGGCGGAACTCCGCCGCGTTCTGGTTCTGCTGCTGCGACAACTGGTGCGCCAGGTAGCCCGCGTAATGGGCGTTTTTCAAAGCCTTCTTTTCCGTAGCGCTCATCCGCGTGGTGGTGCTTTCGAGCTCGGCACGGAGTGCGTCGAGCGACTGGGTGTTGGAGGTTTCCATGTCCTGAACTTTCGCCGAGAGACTGGCGTTGAGTTGCTCCGCCATGTGCGCCTGATCGGATTGAACTGCCGTGCGTAAGGACGAAAGTTTGGTCAGCGAATAGATTTCCCCCGCGATCAGCAAGGCAAGGATCACGAAGACAGCCGTAAAGGTTCCCGTATGGCTCGGCTTCGGTTCCGGCATTACGACCGGCTGTTTTTGATTTGAAGGCTCGTCAAGGATGCCCATAAATCCTCCCCAGTTAAGATCGGATATTTTTCTAATAATTTGAGAATCGAGACCTTAACTGACAGAAGATAAATGCACGCGCGATGCCACTTCACCATTCTGGTAAGTTATTGAAGGATAAGGTGATACAGCTTCGAAAGGGAAGTCCCTAATTCGCAGGCTTGCCGCAAATCTTACTCAAGGGTGTAAAAAATACGAACCAACTCGAAAGGCGCTGAGCCGACCGGCTTGTGCGTGGTTCCGGATAGCGCGATGTTAGCGCTTGGCTTTGCGCGTTGAGGGTTTGCGTTGCGCCTGCTCTCGCGCCCATCCTTCTTTGTTAACCTGGCGCGCCCGGGCGACCGCCAGCGATTCAGCGGGAACATCTTCAGTGAGCGTTGATCCGGCAGCAACGTAGGCGCCATGCCCAATTTCGAGAGGAGCGACGAGCATAGACCCGCTTCCTATAAATGCGTCATCACCGATGATTGTGGGATTTTTTTTCTCGCCATCGTAGTTGCAAGTCACCGTGCCGGCTCCAACGTTGACCCGCTCGCCGAGCGTGGCATCACCCAGATAAGTCAGGTGCAATGACCGGCTGGAACGGCCCACCCGCGTTTTCTTCACTTCAACGAAATTACCGATCCGCGCCTCTGCGCCGATCTCAGCGCCGTCCCGCAAATGCGCGAAAGGCCCGATGGTGGCCCCGGAAGCTACTTCTGAGCCGGTCAGCACGGAAAACGGCCGCACGGTGACTCGCTCGCCGATATTGCAATCCGTGATGAGAGCGTAAGACTGCACGAGGCAGTCGCGGCCGAGTTTCGTGCTCCCCAGCAGGTGTGATCCAGGCTCAATCCGGCTATCGCGGCCGATCTCTACCCCATCATCGATAACCGTGGTCTCGGGATCGACTAGGGTGACGCCGTCTCGCATCAGCGTTTCCGCCTTGCGGCGGCGGATAATCTTCTCCACCTTGGACAGCTCGGCGCGGTCATTCACGCCCAGCACTTGGCGCGATGGCTCTACCGGAAAGGCCAGTACCTTCAACCTTCGGCGGTTGAAGATGGAAACCATGTCAGTGAGCAGAAATTCCCTCTGGGCGTTGACATCCGTGAGAGCGTTAAGGTGCTCAAGCAGCGACTTGCGGGCAAAGCAAATGATGCCGGAGCTGACCTCACGGATCCGCCGTTGCGTGGGCGTGCAATCTTTCTGTTCAATAATGGTGCGCACGCGGTTGCCAGCGGACCGTATGATGCGGCCGTACCCATCAGGATCGTCGAGCCGCATGGTGAGGATCACGGCAGCCGCCTGGGAGCGCGCCTGAAATTCGGCAAGCTGACGGAGCGTCTCCGGGGTCAGCAGCGGCGCGTCGCCGACTAGGACGATTACAGCCGGACTCAAATCTTTTTCGATTTCCGCTCGCGCCGCCATGACGGCGTCTCCCGTGCCGCGCTGTTCGCGCTGAAACACAAAAGTAAGTCCAGGACGCGCGAAGGCTTTGCGAACCAGCTCTCCTTCGTGCCCCACCACCATCCAAGCGTGAGCCGGTCCGCTTCCCAGCGCAGCATCCAGCACGTATTCCCCCAGCAAGCGCCCCGCCAGGCGATGCAGCACCTTGGTGTGCTCAGATTTGAAGCGTGTAGCTTTGCCGGCGGCTAGAATGAGCACGGAGAATTTCGTTGCGCTCCGGGAATTTTCGGGCATGTGAACTC
>JBOGJZ010000044.1:0-9319 GCA_050745645.1 Terriglobia bacterium
GTCCGGGATGGAATCAGGAGTGGCGGGGACCTCTGCGTGAAGCGCTCAATTGGCTGCGTGAGAATCTGGCGCCGCGATTTGAAGCCAAGGCAAGCTCCTTTCTAAAAGATCCGTGGGCGGCGCGCAATGACTATATTGACGTTGTTCTCAACCGTTCAGAGGAGACACTAAACCAGTTCCTGGCCAAACATGCGGCGCACGAGCTGCAGGATTCCGAAAAGGCCACTGTCTTGAAGCTGCTTGAGCTGCAGCGCCACGCCATGCTGATGTACACAAGCTGCGGCTGGTTTTTTGATGAACTCTCGGGGCTTGAGACGGTGCAGGTGATTCAGTACGCGGGCCGCGCGGTCCAACTCGCCGAAGAAACAATGGGCGATGAGACCGAGCGGCAATTCGTCGAGCTGCTGGCCAAAGCGAAGAGCAACATTCCAGAGCACCGCGACGGAGCGCTGATCTATGAAAAATTTGTCAAGCCGGCGTTCGTCAATCTGCGCAAGGTCGCTCTGCACTATGCCATCCGGTCATTGTTCGAGCCGTATGAGGCCGAGGCTCGCGTTTACTGTTACAAAGCGGAGCGCCAGGAAAATCTTGGCCTGGATAGCCAGGAAGGGAAAAAGCTATCCATTGGGCGGGCGCGGTTTACCTCAACCATTACCCTTGAGTCTGAAGACCTGACCTATGCGGCAGTGGACTACGGCGACTTCAACCCTCTCGGCTGGGTCCGGCCGTACCGTAACCAAGGAATTTTTGAACAACTGGCGGACGGCCTTCGAGAGGCTTTCTCGGCACGGAACTGGGATGAAGTGTCTCGGCTGGTCGAAACTAACTTCGAAGGTGAGGCTTACAACCTGACGGCGCTTTTTAAGGACGAGCAGCGGATGATCCTGAACCGGATCGTCAAATCCGAGTGGGCGGAAGCAGAGGCGGCCTTCGACAGCCTCTACCCCCACCTGATCGCTATTCTCCGCACACTGGCCGGAGTCGGCGGGCCCCCGATACTTCCGCGAGCATTCCACGCAGCCGCCGAGTTTGCGATGAACACAAAGCTCCGCCGCGCTATCGAAAGGCCGGCAATGGACTCTGACCAAATTCGGAGCCTGATTGCGGACGCGCAGGGCGCGAAAGTTGACCTTGATGTTCCTACTCTTGAGTATGCGCTTCGCATGAGGCTGGAAAGTATTGCAGAGCGCTTTCAGAACAATTTCGCTGACATGAATCTTCTTCAGGAGTTGGATGCTGCGGCAGGCCTCATGACTTCACTTCCCTTCGAAATGAACCTCTGGAAGGTGCAAAATATCGCCTACAGATTGTTACAAACAGCATACGGCGATTTCCAAAAGAAGGCTGAGGGAGGTGATGAGGCCGCGAAGGAATGGGTCGAGCGTTATACAGCTCTGGCTGAAAAACTCTCGCTACGGATTCCCAGTCTTTCAGCGCTTCAGCTTTGATCTCGCCGTTTCGGCGCAAGAGCGAAGCTACGAAAAAGATTCCGCAAACGCTGCGGCAGGTGGTTCTCAGGTACGCACTTGGAGAACGGCTGCGCCGCGGATCGCATCGTTCTTAAGGGAATTGAGGGCCCGATTCGCTTCCTGTAATGGAAAGACTTCAATTTCGGTCCGTATAGGAATCTCGGCGGCGGCGCGAAGAAAATCTTCGCCATCTTGGCGCGTGTTGTTGGCGACGCTGCGGATGACGCGCTCGTGATAAAGCAGGGAATAGTCCAGAGGCGGAATGGGGCTCATGTGAATGCCGGCAAGGGTCAGTGTTCCGCCTTTCTTGAGAGCCCTTAGCGCCGCTGGGACAATCTCTCCTGCCGGCGCAAAAATGACGGCGCTATCCAGCTTGGCTGGAGGCTCAGCAACCGTTCCGCCTGCCCACACCGCGCCCATCTCGAGCGCGAGCTTTTGATGGCGCTCATCACGAGTGCAGGCATAGACGTCAATGTTCCAGTGGCGGGCTACCTGGATAGCTATGGACGCCGCCGCGCCGTATCCATAGAATCCCAGCCGCCCGCCAGGCTGAATTCCCGAAAGTCGCAGAGCGCGAAAGCCGATAATACCGGCGCACAAAAGGGGCGCCGCCTGCAAATCCGGAAACCCATCCGGGATGGGATACACAAATTTTTCGGGCGCCAGCGTGTATCCGGCGTAGCCGCCATCCACGGTGTATCCGGTGAATGTAGCGTTGTCGCAGAGATTTTCCTTTCCGGCGCGGCAATATACGCAGACGCCGCACGTCTGATGGAGCCAGGGAATGCCGACCCGCGAACCGGTGCGGAGCCGAGTTACGTCCGGCCCGGTTTTTTCAACCACTCCTACAATCTGGTGTCCGGGAATAATGGGAGATTTGCGCTGCGGCAACTCACCTTCCACGACATGCAGGTCGGTGCGGCAAACCCCGCAGGCTGCGATTCTCACAAGCACTTGGTCGCCTTTGGGCTCAGGGTCTGGAACCTCGGTAAACTGAAGGGGATTGGTTTCAATGGGCGCCGGGGCCGGCAGGACGCAAGCTTTCATAACGCTTCTCCGTGACATCTTGAGCATAACTGAGCGCAAAAACGGCCACAAGCGGCAGGTCCCTTCGATCCGTCATTCCCGCGGAAGCGGAAATCCTTTGCATGGGCTTGGAGGTTGCTGGGCGTCCGCGCGAATTGCAATTTAGCGGTGCGGCTTCTAGAATAATCGTGAGGAAGGTCATGGACAAAGATGGCTTGATAATAGCCGGCCGGAAATTTCATTCGCGGCTGATAGCAGGCACCGGGAAGTACCGCAGCTTTCAAGAGATGGCTCGCGCGCATGAAGCATCCGGCGCGGAAATCATCACCGTCGCGGTGCGGCGCGTGAACCTGAGCGATCGCAGCAAGGAGTCGATGCTGGATTATATCGACCGCAAGAAATACTTTATCCTGCCGAATACGGCTGGCTGCACAACGGCTGAAGAGGCCATCCGTACGGCACGGCTGGCGCAGGAAGTGGGGCTATCCAACTGGGTCAAGCTCGAAGTTATTGGAGACCCCAAGACGCTTTTCCCGGATAATTTTGAACTGGTTCGGGCAACCGAAGCGCTGGCGCGCGAAGGGTTCATCGTGTTGCCTTACACGAACGATGACTTGATCGCGGCGCGCCGCCTGATCGACGCAGGCGCCGCTGCCGTGATGCCGCTCGGCGCGCCCATCGGCTCAGGTCTTGGCATTCAGAACGTTGCCAATTTACGGATTCTTCGGGAGATGATTACTGAGACGCCGCTCATCCTTGACGCCGGGGTTGGAACTGCTTCGGATGCCGCCGTGGCTATGGAACTGGGCGCCGATGCGGTCTTGATGAACACAGGCATCGCTGCGGCTGAAGACCCGGTTTTGATGGCTGAGGCCATGAAGAACGCAATCATTGCGGGACGGCAGGCGTTTCTCGCCGGCCGCATGGAGAAGAAGCTTTACGCGACCGCCTCCAGCCCGCTTGCCGGCGTGGTCCGGTAATCCGCCTCTGTCGCAAATCCTTCCGCAGACTTTCTGGAACGCGGAACTCCGCAGTGCAAGGCCGTAAATTCCTGATGTTTTGAAAACAATTCAGGGCAATGTCAATCTGATAATGCGAAGAATCCGCCTGTTTCCTGCTTCACAAGCAGATGCTTCACGGAGCCTGCCCTGAGCCCAGAGGGATTCTTCGCGGAGTTTATCATGAGCGAAAGCGGAGATCCTTCGCTCCGCTCAGGATGACAACCAACGGGCTCAGCATGGCATTTCCCTTGGTTGCGGCCGCTGGCCGCGCTGCCAGTTGGATTCTGACAGATCAAGGTTTTGGAGAAGAGCGCCCGGCGCGTAAGGCGCTGCCGCTTTTCGATGGCTGCGGGGGCAGCATGTAAATGAGCTCTCCCGGCCGAGCCATGTGCAGTTCTTCGCGAGCATAACGCTCAATAGTGGCGGGATCGGATTTAAGTCCCTGCACGTCCTTTTCGAGTGAGCTGTTTTCCTGCTTGAGCTGCTCGATTTGCTGTGAGAGCGCCTGAGACTCGCGGCGCTTCTGGCGCAGGGCGAGAAACCCGTTTGCTCCGAAAAACGAGCGCACAATGAGGGCAATGACTACTAACGCGCCCGCCAGCGCGGCCCATCGCGGCAACCCTTTGCGTTCCAAGTTCGGAGGTTTCATTTTTCTGCATAACCGGCGTATCGCCGGTCCAAGATGCCCGCTACCCTTTTGAGGCAGCAGGCCAACAGCCTCGCGTCCGGCTCAGAATATACCTGCAAGGCGAGACGTTCAATACAAAACTTCGGCAGCCTCTGTATTAATTTGTGATAGACCACTCTACCGGGTCTATCTGAGCGGCGACGGAAATAAAGGGACAGATGCCAGGGGAAGGGAAGAGGCATGACCGATAAGATCGTGATATTAGTGACTACGGGCAATTTTCGCGAGGGAAAGAAGATCGCCCAGCATCTTGTGGAATCGCAATTGGCGGCTTGCGTCAACATCATATCGCCTATCCGGTCCATTTACCGGTGGCAGGGCAAAGTGGCGGATGAGCGCGAGGTTCTGCTCCTCGTCAAAACCAGCCGCAACCTGTTTGAAGCGGTTCAGGCTGCTGTACTGAAAATCCATACCTATACAACGCCGGAAGTTATCAGCTTGCCGATCGTTGACGGCTCGCCGGATTATCTCCAATGGCTCGACAGCTCGCTCGAAAAAAAGGTCGTAGCGCCGCGTAACCCGCGAAAATAGCGCATTCGATTGCCTGTCATTCTGAGCGAAGCGAAGAATCGCGCCTTTTATTCAGTAAAGCTGCGAGATGCTTTGCCTCACTCTCTATTCCAGACCTCAATCCTGGTCCAAGACTGTGGCTGCACCCATAGCTTACGCAGCTCGTTCCAGTAACTCAGCCGGTCAAGATCTGAATCGACGCCAGTTGGGAAGTCTTTCCCTTCGACCTCGAAGCCGAACGGCGGCTGCTGGGGCAGCTTCGTCCCGTAGGGGTACTGCCGCGCAAGATGCAGCGCCGCCCAGTCCCAATACGCCCGCGCCAACTTATCCGCCGCGTCGTGATGACGGTCTCCCCACCCTGTAGAAACGGTCAGGAAATCAGCGGGCGGATCCGGTCTGAGCCTCATTACCGGCCTGCTGACCAAGTAAAGGAACAACAGCGTGGGAACGATAGCGGCAAAGCCGAGCAGGACCTTGCCGGCAGGGGAACCCCGGCCGGTTGGTACCGGGGCTGAGGCGTAAAATTGGCCTGGCGCCTCCGCCCTATGCCGCGCAAGCTCGTCAAGCTGGGACTGAGCCAGCTTGCGGAATTTCCTTAATGAGTCTTCAAATTCAGCAGAGAATTTCTTCCGACTGCCGGCGCCAAAGTCTTTCCCAATTTGGCTGAGCTGCGCCTGGCACTGTTCCGCCGTTGTTTCCTTCAACGAGTGTAAGGACCACTGGGCCTCCGCCAAAAGCTGTTTGCGAGCTTCTGCGGCCAACGCCGAAATTGATGATTTAACTTCGTCCTTGACTTGCTCCGCGGCCACAGCCGTCTGCTTTCGTAGCTCGCCGGATCCCTTTTCCAGAACATCTGCGGCGAAGCGGGAGAAATTCTCCCTCGCCTCTTCCAAAGCCTTGTCTTCAATTGACCGCGCGCTGTTTTGCACTTGTTCACAGAAAGCTTCCCGCTGCGCATCCAGCTTATGCCAAGAGCTTTCGAGGGCCTGCGCGGATAGTTCCGTCAGGCGCTTCTGGAAATCCTCTATGCTGTGGCCGGCCTGAACGTCAAGTTTTGTCCCGGCGGCCTCCACTCGCGCGATGGCGCTCTCGGTGTGGCCGCACATGGCCGCCTGAGCCTGCACAGACGCTTCTTTTGCGGCCTGGCTTGCTGCCGCTTCGCTGGAGGCCCGGATGGATTCGATGGAGGCTTGCTCAACGCCCGTTACCTGCCGCTTGGCGTCTTGAACTACGTCCGCTCCGGAAGCTCTGAGTCTATCGAGCAGCTTTTCTGTTTCGTGATCCACCTGCCTTTGCAGCCCAGCCGCTGACCGGTCGATTAGGTTCGAGGTGGTTTTTGATAGTTCGGTCTCAAGCCGCCCAGCAGCAGCGGCTTTGAAAGCGTTGAACACTTGCTCGAGCGATCCCTCAAAATCTTCGACGTGACGATTGGCTTTATGTTCAAGATCCCTCAGGCCAGAAGCAGACAGGCCGGCAACACGCTCTTGATACTCCCGGATAAGCGATGCCTGAGCCTGGTCAGCGGCCGATTGGAGCATAGAGCGCGCCTCGTCGGCTGCGGCGTGAACAGAATTAAGGGCGGCGCCAGCATTCTCTGATGCGGCCTGTATTTGCTCCTGCAGAGGGCGAGAAATGTCTCTTATCGCCGTTTCCGCTAAGGATTTTGCCTCAGCCTTGAGGGAATCTATAGAAGCCTGAGCAAGGCCGTTAAGCTTCTCTTCTATCTCGGCCGCTTGCCCTGCGCTTGCTGCCCTGAGGTCCTCCTTGAGCTTTTCGCCGGCCTCTGCGGTCAGCTTCTGAAGCTCCTTGGAGGACCGTTTGATGATCCCTTCTGCAACCTGCGGCAGCTCGTCCGCGATCTGCTTGGCCGCCTTTTGCTTGAAGGCGTCGAGGGTGTGCTGGAGTCTCTCCTGGAACTCCGCGATAAGAGCCTGCGACTTGTTTTGCGGCGGCTTGGCTTCAGGCGCCGGCGAATACTTCAGGACGTCTTTCGCGTCGTTTTTGGAAGCGGCATTTTTCTGCTGCTGTAACGCCATCATGATCCTCTCAATGCAGGGGAGTCGAACCGGCGCGCATTGGAACGCTTAGGGACCGATTTTGCACCCTATTGAACATCGGCAGACTGGCCTAAAAGTTGAGTCCTGGCGGCCGCCTTTGCAGTGGCCGGGGCGGACCCTTGGCAAGAAAAGGCTACGGAGGAAAAAATCAGAAATGAGTGGATTTGGTCCGGGGAGAATTCAGTGTATCGTCGGCAGGGCTAAGGTCACTTGGGTTTGTGGTCGTCCGTCTTGGGGTGCGGAAATTGATCGCCCTTGCGCGGAATACAACCGCGTTTGTAGACCATGAAGGTGCGCTTGAACTCGATAATGATCGCGCCGTCCTGCTTAAAGCCGATGGTCTTGACCCGCACAATGCCGACATTGGGCCGGGATTTAGATTCACGTTTTTCCAGGACTTCTGTGCGCGCGTAGACCGTGTCGCCCTCAAACAGCGGATTCGGAATTCTCACCTCGTCCCATCCAAGGTTGGCCATCGCGTTTTGGGAAAGGTCCGTCACTGTTTGGCCGGTGACGAGCGCCAGAGTGAACGCGGAATTCACCAGCGGCTTTTTGAATTCGGTCTGTGCGGCGTAAGCGTGATCAAAGTGGATAGGGTTGGTGTTTTGCGTCAGGAGAGTGAACCACGAGTTGTCCGCTGGGAGTATGGTTCGGCCCAACGGATGCTGGTAAACATCCCCCACTTCAAAATCCTCGTAAATCCGGCCTTCCCAACCTGGTTTAATTCCCATTGTTGCTGCTCCGGCTCGTTTTTGAAATTCCGGGCCTCGCTGGATTGTTACAGTGCCGGCGCTTTACCGCTGCCACATCAGTACGACCGAGGCAGCCCAAGCACGTGCTCGGCTATATACGCGAGAATGAGATTCGTGGAGATGGGCGCTACCTGAAACAATCTTGTCTCGCGGAACTTCCGCTCCACATCGTAGTCCTCGGCGAAACCAAATCCGCCATAGGTCTGAACCGTAGCGTTGGCCATCTCCCAAGAAGCGTCTGCGGCCAGGAGTTTAGCCATATTGGCCTGAGGGCCACAGGACTGTCTGGAATCAAATAAACTGGCGGCGTGACCTACCATCAGGGAAGCAGCCTCCAGGTTAGCATAGGCCCGAGCGAGCGGGAACTGGATACCCTGATTTTGGCCGATGGGCCGTCCAAACACCACCCGCTCCTTAGCGTAATTGCAGGCCCGCTCCAGGAACCACCGGCCATCGCCAACACACTCAGATGCAATCAGTATCCGTTCGGCATTCAGACCATCGAGCAGGTAACGGAAGCCTTGCCCTTCCTCACCCACGAGGTTTTCAACCGGCACCGCCAGATCGTCGAAAAATACCTCCGTGGTAGCGTGGTTCATCATCGTGCGGACGGGGCGGATGGTTAATCCATGGCCGACAGCCTGCCGCATATCCACCAGAATCGTGGAGAGTCCTTCTGTCTTCTTTTTAACTTGCTCGATCGGAGTCGTCCGCGCGACGAGGAGCATCAAGTCCGAATGCTCAGCGCGCGAAATCCATATTTTCTGTCCCTTCACCATGTACTGGCCGCCTTGGCGAACTGCGGCGGTTTTTAATCGCGTCGTATCTGAGCCGGTCGTAGGCTCCGTCACGGCAAATGCTTGAAGGCGAAGCTCGCCGCTCGCGATCTTGGGCAGGTATTTCTGCCGCTGTTCTTCTGAGCCGTGCCGCAAGAGCGTGCCCATGATGTACATCTGAGCATGGCAAGCCCCGGCATTGCCGCCCGAGCGATGAATCTCTTCGAGCACAATAGCGGCCTCGGTGATGCCCAATCCCGCGCCTCCGTATTGCTCCGGGATCAGGGTTGCCAAATACCCGGACTTGGTAAGCGCCTGAACGAACTCCTCCGGATACGCGCGCTTGGCATCCAGTTCCCGCCAGTAGGTATCTGGAAAGCTCCGGCATAACTCGCGCACGGCGGCTCTGATTTCAGCGTGCAAACCGGTGTCAGATTGAATCAGTTCCATTGTTAAGAATTCATCGCTGATGATGTGGAACCCGCTCCAGAAACCTGCATTCTAACATGGCCGAACCTTGCTGATGTAGGCGCGGCGCTGCCACGCGATCCGAATCCGGAATAGGGCTTGAACTTTCGGCCTGCTGTTTAGTGATTCCAAAGCGCTTTCCCGCTTTGCGTTCCCTTCACCCTGGAGGGCCGATTAGCGCGCCAGACCGAGGCCGCCAGCCTCTTTCCTGTGAAACCGGGTTTGCCAAAGATGAGAGCCATAGTCTCAGCGCATCTTGATTCGGAATTCATCCAGCTTAACAACTCCAGATGAGACGAAGGAGACCCATGAGATCCATGAGACAAGAAATTTCAGGGGGGCAGAGGGCCTCGTCCAAGTCGCGGTTGAGCTTCTCGCAGCGAAGCGTTCGCAGTATAAGGCTGGGGCTTTGGGACGGGCGTATTGTAGGAGGGTAGCCACGCATTATGAAAGGTCGCCCCTTTGAGGGTATGGTCGGTTTGGTGGTGACACCCACCAAACTCACCCTCGAAAGGAGCACCCGATGAACAACATCAAGTATATCGGTATGGACGTTCATTCGGCGAGTATCA
>JBOGJZ010000045.1:0-3984 GCA_050745645.1 Terriglobia bacterium
ATTCTCCTGAAGAAACGATTGCCTTCGGGCAGCGGCTGGCAGGCTTTTTAAAGCCACCGTGCATCGTCCTGCTCGAGGGTGACTTGGGGAGCGGCAAGACGATGCTAGTCAAAGGTATCGCAGCGGGGCTTGGCGCCGCTGCGCAGGACGAAGTCACGAGCCCCTCGTTCACGCTGGTCCACCAGTACGGCGGTGGATTGGGCGGCTTGCCCGGTATGCAGTCAAAACCGGGCGTGGTCCATGTGGATCTCTACCGGATCGAGAATCCCCGGGAAATCGAGTCGCTCGGCCTCGATGAATTCTTTTCGGGTAATTCTACGGTTTTGATTGAATGGGGCGAACGCCTGCCGCAGCCTCCGCCGGGGCGGTTGGTCAGAATCCGAATCGAGACGGCAGGAGAATTCGAGCGCCGCATCGTGGTAGAAAACGTGTTTGAAAGGGCAGGGCCTGCGTAGCGGGACGGGCGAGGGGACTGCTGTGGATTCTTCGCGAAACTTGCCCTGGGATTCTTCGCTTCGCTCAGAATGACAATGGCAGGAGCGAATCGGCTCAGAGACGGCAGGTGAAGGGCTCAGCATGAGAAGGTGGAGTTGTTCAGCAAGCTGTTAGAATGCTTACGAAAGGATAAGCAATGGGAGATACAGCAGCGCCCACGCCGTGGGCGCTTATTATCGGTTCTTCGAGCGGGTTTGGCGAGGCCGCAAGCCTGGAAATGGCTCGCAGGGGTCTCGGCGTGTTTGGGGTTCACTTTGACCGCCGCTCGGCTCTGGATCAGGTAACTGCCATCACCGGGAAGATCGCGGCGATGGGACGCGAGGCGCGTTTCTTTAACCTTAACGCGGCTGACGCTGCAAAGCGCGCCGGCGCCCTCGATGAAATGCAAACCACGTGGAAGGAACTTGGAGGCGAACACTTCATCAAGATGTTCCTTCATAGCGTCGCCTTTGGATCATTACAACCATATCTCGGCGAGGGATCTGCTCAGGCTCTCACGCAGGCGCAAATGGAGATGACGATCGATGTGATGGGGAACAATCTTGTTTATTGGGTGCAAGATTTATTCCGCCGGAAGATGTTTCGCTCAGGCAGCCGGATATATGCTTTGACGAGCGCTGGAGGCCATAGCGTGATTCCGAATTACGGCGCGGTCTCCGCAGCGAAGGCAGCGCTTGAATCGCATATCCGTCAACTCGCTTTTGAGCTCATGCCACACGGAATCACGGCGAATGCGATCCAGGCCGGGGTAGCGGTCACGCCGGGTTCGGGCAAGATTCCTGGGATCGAAAAGTTAGCCGAGTACGCGCGCGCGCGAAATCCCGGCGGGCGGCTAACGGCCCCCGCGGACGTAGCCTCTGCCATCGGCGCGCTGATGAGCGAGAATACGTATTGGATGACCGGCAACGTCATCCGAGTGGACGGCGGCGAAGACATTGTGACCTAGCAGGTTGCGAGTTTCCTGCTCCCGGAAACTCTGCGGCTTGTCCGCGGGCCCCTGAAGAAAAGGCCGCAGACTTTCTGAAAGGCGAAAGTCTGCGCTACCCGAGCGTGACGAGTCAGGTTTTTTGGAGGCCCGGGTTGGTCAGCATTTGCTTGAACGGTGAACCCCGCGAAATTCCTGCCGGACTAAACCTGACGCAACTTCTCGAATGGATGAAAGCGCCGACGGATCGCGTGGCCGTGGAGTTGAACCTGGAGATTGTTCCTCGCAGCCACTGGGGCGTGACCACCATCCAGGCTGGCGACAGGTTGGAAGTTGTGCATTTCGTGGGCGGAGGATAATGGCAAGGCCGCGCCGGCCGTCATGGTCTCTTGCGGCCCGATGCAGCGGCGGCTGGAGCCATCCCGGACACGGTAGGTTGGCGGAAAAAGCCCGGCGCAGGTCATTCTGAGACCGTTCGCTCCTCTCGTTGTCATTCTGAGCGAAGCGAAGAATCTGCTTCTTTGGTTTGGCAAGTGGGATGCTTCGCGACTTCGCCGGGACAGGCCGCTTCACTCTGCATGACAGAGTTGGCTTTTTCAATCTGCTTGAGAGTTTAACCAGCTATGCACCCTACTCTGAGCAGCCCGACTTCGGTTATCCTCCTAACGCTTCTCATTAAGCTAGGCGTGATCGCGTCTCTCGCCAGCATCACTGTCCGCTTTGGACCCTTCAAGCGTCTCATTTTCGTCGAATATCGAACCCCTAAAGAAAAACTGCAATTCGCGCTGTTCCTAGGCGTTCCCTTCATGCTGGGCGTGCTTATGCGGCTTCTCGCTAAATATCAAGGGGCGGATTTGAGCTTGGAAATCACGGTGCTCAGCGGCTTATTGGGCGGCACGATTGTAGGGCTGGTGGTAGGGATGATGGTGAGCCTGCCTGCCGTGCTTATTGGGCATGAGATTCTGGCGGCTCCGATGGCCGTGCTTTACGCGCTGGTGGCGGGCTCGGCTCGTTGGATTTGTCCGGACAAGGAAGCGATTTGGAAGTTTAGCCCGTTCGTAGACGTAAGCCTTTATCGCTCGATCAGACGGCGATTTAAGCAGCCGGCGCTGGACTGGCAGGTGCTGTTTACTCTGATGTGCGGCGTCGTCGAGATCATTCGCATCGATGTAGGCCGGCTCGTCGGTAATAGGCTCTTTTATCTCTACTCGCCCCATTTATGGATCGACGCTGTGATCGTTCTTGCGACCGTCGTTGGTGTGGGGATTCCGGTGAAGATTTGGAATAGCACCCGGATCGAGCTCAAGCTTGAGGATCAACGGCGTATTCTGCTCCAGGCGCGGATGGACGCGCTGGTTAGCCAGATTAACCCTCATTTCCTTTTTAACACTTTGAATACCATCTCTTCGCTGATTCGCGGGGATCCGGACACTGCCCGCAGCATCCTTTTGAAGCTCTCGCGTATTCTTCGCCGAAGGCTCAAAGCGCAGGCTCATTTTGTGCCGCTTAAGGAAGAGTTGGAATTCATAGACGACTACCTGGATATCGAAGTCGTGCGGTTTGGGCGGGAAAAACTTCACTTTATCAAAGACATTGAGCCTGGAGCGGATGACGTGGTGGTGCCGGGCATGATCCTTCAGCCCCTGGTGGAGAACGCAATCCGTCACGGCATCGCTCCGAAAGTTGAGGGCGGCACGATTACACTGCGCGCCCGCCGTAAGAATCACCGCCTCACTCTCGAAGTGGAAGATGACGGGGTTGGCATCCCCGAAGAAAAGAGAAACGAGGTTTATGCCTCAGGAATCGGCATGCGAAACGTTACAGACCGGCTGCGCGTGCTGTTCGGAGATCAGTTCGCTCTGCGAGTTGACAGCTTGCCGGGACAATGGACTCTGGTGTCCTTTGAAATTCCAGAGTTGGTGGTCGCTGAGAAAGCTGCTCGCGCTGAGCCAGCGCCCGCCGTTGATTGAGATCCATAACGGCCTCAGCAGCCACGCCGGCCCATGACCAATCTCTGCCGGCGCCCGGTTTTTGGAGAGACCGATTCAGGCTGTGTTAAGATGCTTGGCTGGACTTGCTCTCACGGGCATCCGCGGGTTTCATCTGAGTTTTTCAGCGCAACCGGCTAACCTGGCCGTTGGTTCTACGAGGTTGCTAAGAAGGTAACTCAGCCTGTCATTCCGAGAAGCTACAGGCGACGAGGAGTCTCACAAGAGTTTTATTTTCAGAACGGGATTCCTCGGTACGCTCGGAATAACACCGCTCCGGAAGGTTTTTTCAGCAACCTGCTAAAGATGTCCTGACGCGAGGAGAGTAATTGCTTATGGCGAAACGCAGGTCCCGGAAGGGCAAATCGGAGCCTCTTTCCATGAGCATGATTGAGCCTCGGTTCCGCAGCATCTATCTGTCGTTTTACAAAGAGAGCTATTACACTCCGACTACTCTCGACCTAAAGACCAAGGAGCTAATTGCCATTGCCGCCTCGGCGGTGGCTAAGTGCGAAGGCTGCCTGGAAGGGCATATCAAGAAAGCCCTCGATATCGGTCTGACAAAGGATGAGATTA
>JBOGJZ010000046.1:0-10442 GCA_050745645.1 Terriglobia bacterium
GCCTGCGCGAGCGCGGCGATGGCAAGCCCGTTCCAGTCCGCCAGGATTTTGTCGTCCTTGTGCGGATGAATCCGCCTTTCGCGCCAGGCGAACAATTTACGCCGCGCGGTTTCCCAGCTCGCTTCAAGTTCCGGCTGCGGGACGCCAAGTTCGGCGGCGAGTTCCGTCCAGGATTTCGTGCGATGGAAGATGTTCTTTCCCGCTGGCCCGCGGCTTCCCTGCTCCGTGAAGTTCCCGTTCTCGCTCAGGTGGAAAACACGAATCACAAGCTCCGCTTCTTCCGGGCTGAGAGCGGCGCGAACTTCATGCTCTTCCCATACGTAAAAGCGGCCCTCTTCGCCTTCAGAGTCGGCGTCTTCGGCGCTGTAAAAACCGCCCTCCGGGCTGGTCATGACGCGGGCAAGATAAGCCGCCGTTTCCTCCGCCGTCGAGCGGTATTCTGGATTTCCCGTGGCCTGGAACGCCTCCGCATAAGCCATCACAAGCAGCGCCTGATCGTAAAGCATCTTCTCGAAGTGCGGAACAAGCCACTCCCGGTCGGTGGCATAGCGATGGAAGCCGAAACCGATGTGATCGTAAATGCCGCCCAGGCGCATTGCCTGAAGCGTGCGCTCCGCCATTTCGAGCGCGTGCTCATCGCGGGACCGGTTCCAATAGCGCAGCAGGAAGCGCAACGTATGGGGCGTGGGAAATTTTGGCGCATCACCGAACCCGCCGTGCCGCTTATCGAATTGCGAACTCAGCGCTTGGAAAGCGTTTTGAAGCGCGGCCTCATCCAGCGGCGCTTTCGAGGAGGTCGAGGCGATTTGCCCAAGCGCCCCGCTGATCTCGCCGGCTGATTTCAGAATATCGGCTTGTCTGGAATGCCAAACCTCCCGGATGCGTGGAATGAGCGCCAGCATCCCGATCTGTCCGAAGCGGTCCTCTTTGGGCAGATAGGTCGCGGCGAAAAACGGTTTCTGGTCAGGAGCCAGGATGAGCGTCAGCGGCCATCCACCGCTCCCGGTCAGCATTTGGCAGACTCGCATGTACACGTTATCGATATCCGGCCGCTCTTCGCGGTCCACCTTGATGCACACGAAAGTCTCGTTCATGAGGCGCGCGACTTCCTCGTCCTCAAAGGATTCGTGCTCCATCACGTGGCACCAGTGGCAGGTGGAATAACCTATCGATAGAAAGACCGGCTTATTCTCCCGGCGCGCCTCCTCAAAGGCTTCAGCGCTCCACGGACGCCAGTCGACAGGGTTGTAAGCATGCTGGAGAAGGTACGGGCTCTTCTCGTGAATCAGGCGATTGGGCGTTCGGCGCTCGCCCAGCGGATGTAATTCGTGTTCAGCCATGGGAAGCACTCGCAGCGTAGCATCAAACTCTCGCCGGCAGCAAGAACCGGATTCACTTGCGCGGGAATGAGGGTAGATGGATGACGGTCATAACGGTTTCACTCCGACTGCGCACAGAGCAGGACCCGTCTCGTGAAATATACCCGAAAGGATCGCCGCGAACGCATAATCGCAACACCGGCTTCATTTCTGATTTTCGCGATCTTTCCCAAGGTCCGAAATCAAATTTTCCAACTGGACATTCAAATTCTCAATGAGTTTTGCTCCCGTGCCCTGCGAAACCATCCCGTCGGCGATAGCGCGCCGGATGGCGCTTCTTTGCGCCGCCATCAGACGCGCGCGAACTGTATGCAATTCGCTGTCAGCGCGAGCGTCGCCCCGTTTGTACAACTCTGTAATTTCGGATTCCGCTTGATCGAGATTGGCGTCCAGCTCCCGGCGCAGCGTGGCGTACAACGGCGCTGAAACTGCGTGCCTCGCCAGAAGCCGGTCAAGCTCTCCGCGCGCCGATGACAAGCCGATTTGTTGCGCACGGGCGCGGCCATAGTCGCTCTCCGTCTTTGCGCCGAGCCCTAAACTGCTGATGAGAGGTTTTATTGTCAGCCCCTGGATAAGAATGGAAAAGGACACGACTCCAAAGGTCCAGGTTTCCAGGTCCAAGCGGTAAGGAAACGATGGTTGCAAACTGAACACAAGCGCGAGCGCGACCGCTCCTCTCAGGCCGCCCCAGACCAGGACGTGCTGCCAGCGAAGAGGGATTTTCTCCGTGAACAGATTACTAATGGGGGTAAGACCATAAATGGAAAGCGCTCGTCCCAGCAGTACCGCGCCGACCGCCAGCAGCGTAGCAGACCACGCGCCGAGCAGAGCGCCGATCCGCACCTGCATGCCGATGAGCAGAAAGAGTATCGAGCTGATGACGAAGGAAGCGTATTCCCAGAATGACCAAACCGCGACCCGAGTGCGAGGACTCATCCCGACAATCGCGCCGAAATTCCCGACCACGATTCCCGCGGCTACCGTCGCAATAATGCCTGAGAGGTGCAACGACTCAGCAATCAGATAGGAACTGTACGCAAGAATGGTGGTGAGGGTGATTTCGATCCTTGGCTCGTCAATCTGTTGGGTGATCTTGCTGAATATATATCCCAAGAAGGCGCCGAGGGCTGCGGCTCCCAAGACCTCAACCACAAACTGACCGATGCCGTTTGCGATATTCAATCGGCCAGAGGATACTCCGCCCACGAGAATCGCAAACAAAACCACTGCCGTCCCATCATTGAACAGGCTTTCGCCCTCCAGAACCAGCGATAGCCGCGCGTCAACTCCCATCTCCTGAAAAACCGATATGACCGAGACGGGGTCGGTGGGCGAAATGATTGATCCGAAAATCAAGGCAACGAGCAGGGGTAATCCGGAAACCCAGTGAATCGCAAACCCGGTGATCAGCGTTGCCGCTAAGACCCCGATATTGGCCAGAAGGAGAATCGGGACGAGGTTTTCGCGCAGGCGCCGGATGCGGAGCTTGATGCTGCTCTCGAAGAGCAGCGGCGGCAGAAATAAGACTAAGACGACGCCGGGCGTCAGCCAATTGGGCCGTTGACCCCGCGTCACGCTCTCGAGCATTGGCAAGGTGTGCAGAAAACCTATAGCCAGACCGCCGGCTACCAGCGCGACGGTGTAAGGCACCTTCAGCCGCGCAGCCACCACGGCAATGACGGAGGCCGCAATGAGCAGCCAGATCAAAAACTCAATCGCGTGATTCGTCGCCATCTTCGCTGTTGTACTCCGTCGCGGGACCATCCAGGGCGGTTTTAATCATAGTACGCCCTGTATACAGCGGAACTCGTCTTCCAAGAGACCATGAAAAAGCGCCGACTCTCAGCAGTTTTGCGCTCAGTACACGGAAAATTGTCATCAAAATAACATACAATTCATAATATGTGCTTCTGGAGGTGATGCGAGATGAGGATAGCGCAGGTCGCGCCACTTTATGAGAGCGTACCCCCCAAGCTTTACGGCGGCACAGAGCGCGTCGTCTCGTATCTCACAGAGGAACTGGCGCGCCTCGGCGAAGACGTCACACTTTTCGCTAGCGGTGATTCGGTTACCAAAGCCAGACTTGTGCCAGCGTGCCCTCAGGCGCTGCGGCTCAGCAAGGTATCGGTAGACCAGCTTGTTCACCACATTCTGATGCTCGAACAGGTATTTCAAGAAGCGGCCGATTTCGATATCATTCATTTCCACTGCGATTACCTGCATTTCCCTCTATCCCGCCGCCATCGCACGGCGACCGTGACGACGCTGCACGGGCGTCTGGACCTGCCGGACCTCGTGCCACTCTATCGCGAGTTCATCGAGATGCCCGTCATCTCCATTTCCGACGCGCAGCGCCGACCTCTCCCTTTGCTGAACTGGCAGCGCACCATTTATCATGGTCTGCCGTGCGATCTTTACCATCTGCGCACGGAGCCGGGAAAGTATCTGGCTTTTCTGGGCCGGATTTCCCCGGAGAAGGGCGTAGACCAGGCCATTGAAATCGCAAAAAGGACGGACATTGAGCTGAGGATTGCCGCCAAAATCGACCGCGTCGATCAGCAATACTTCGAACAGGTGATTCAGCCCCTTCTCGGCCATCCCCTGATTCAATTCATGGGCGAGATCGCGGATGCGGAAAAAGATGAATTCCTCGGCAACGCCCTGGCGCTTCTTGCCCCGGTCAACTGGCCCGAGCCTTTCGGCCTGGTCATTATTGAGGCCCTGGCGTGCGGTACTCCGGTCATTGCTTACCGCCGGGGTTCGGTGCCCGAACTCGTCGAGGAGGGCGAATCGGGCTTTGTAGTGGAGGACGTTGATGAGGCCGTCATGGCGGTGAAGAATATCGATAAGCTTAGCCGTGTGGCGTGCCGTCAAGCTTTTGAGCGGCGTTTCACTGCAGCTAGAATGGCGCAGGATTACCTGGAAATTTATCATAGACTCGTCAGAGCGTGTGACGACAAGATACCCGGGTTCGGAGAGAAATCGCTTTGGACGACATCATCCAGGTAAAAGACCAGTATTACATCCTGTCTACTTCTTCCCTGGCAGACGACCGTACCCATGTCCTTAAGGAGGGTGAGACCTTCGGCGTGTTTGACCGCCGTGGCGATATCGTCCCTGTAGGCCGGGGGGCGTTAGGCCTCTACCATGAAGACACCCGTTTTCTCTCCCGGTGGGCGCTGCGTCTCGGCGACGAACGGCCGTTGCTGTTGAGCTCCGCCGTAAGAGACGATAACGCCTTGCTGGTCGTTGATCTCACCAATCCCGACATTCAGTCCAATGACCAGGTCGTAGTGCCCCGCGGCACGCTTCATATTTCACGCTCCAAGTTCATCTGGAAGGCGGCGCACTACGAAGAAATCCGGATCACTAATTACAGCCCAAACTTTCTGGATATGTCATTCTCTATCCGGGTAGCCGCGGATTTTGCTGACATTTTCGAGGTTCGCGGCATGCATCGCGAGCGCCGGGGCCGAGCCCTTGAGGAGCAGGTAGATAACAACGGCATCACCTTTGGCTATCGTGGACTCGATAATGTGATTCGCCGGACGCGCGTGCACTGCTCGCCTGAGCCAGACCAGGTTTCAGCATCCGAAATCAGCCTGGCGGCGCCGCTCAAGCCCAAAGGCCAGATCAGCTATAGATTCGTCATCTCCTGCTTTTCAGGCGAACGCCAGGTTAAACCTCCCGTCTACGCCACTGCTGCGACCCAGTCAATGCGGTCTCTCCAACGGGCGCGGACACGAAAACCGGAAATTTACACAACCAACGAGCAGTGCAATGACTGGCTGAACCGCTCCGCCGCCGATCTCCATATGATGATCACGGAAACACCGCATGGCCCATACCCCTTTGGCGGCGTTCCGTGGTTCAGTACGCCTTTCGGGCGTGACGGAATCATTACGGCCATGGAAACTCTTTGGATAAATCCCGCCATCGCTCGGGGCGTGCTCTCTTACCTCGCCGCCACGCAAGCCACAGCCGTTTGCCCGGAAGTGGATGCTGAGCCGGGCAAAATCCTGCACGAGACCCGCAAGGGCGAGATGGCGGCGCTGAAGGAAGTCCCATTCGGACGCTACTATGGAAGCATCGATTCCACTCCTCTCTTCGTCATGCTGGCCGGGGCGTACTACCACCGCACGGGTGACACCCGCTTCATCAAGCAAATCTGGCCTCACATCGAGTCCGCGCTGCAATGGATTGACCGCTATGGCGACTCCGACGGCGACGGCTTCGTGGAATACAGCCGCTGCTCGAAGGAAGGACTGGTTAACCAGGGCTGGAAGGATTCAAGCGACGCGATATTTCACAGCGATGGTTCTCCCGCCATCGGGCCAATCGCGTTATGCGAAGTGCAGGGCTACGTCTACGCGGCGAAACGCCGGGCTGCTGAGCTAGCCGCCCTTTTAGGGCGCCCGGACCGGGCGCGGCGGCTTTTGGAATCTGCCAAGGATCTCCGCCGGCGCTTTGAGAGCACTTTTTGGTGCGAAGATCTCTCCACCTACGCGCTCGCGCTGGACGGAAAAAAGAAGCCATGCTGCGTCCGCGCTTCCAACGCCGGTCATTGCCTGTTCACCGGAATTGCCGGGCGTGCACGAGCCAAGCGAGTCGCGGAAACACTCCTGGGCAACGATTTCTTTTCGGGTTGGGGCGTTCGCACTGTGAGCTCCAAAGAAGACCGCTACAACGCGATGTCTTACCACAACGGCTCGGTATGGCCCCACGACAACGCGCTGATCGCATCCGGGCTGGCCCGATATGGGATCAAGCACGCAGCATTGAAGAGCTTCACCGGTCTGCTCGACGCCAGCATCTTCGTCGAGCTCCATCGCTTGCCAGAATTGTTTTGCGGCTTTGACCGCCGGCCCGGCGAGGGTCCTACGCTTTACCCTGTCGCCTGCACTCCGCAATCCTGGGCCGCTGCCGCCGCATTTCTCATGCTCCAGGCGTGCCTCGGAATCGTCATCCGCGGCTCGCCGCCCCTAGTATTGTTCCGGCGCACCATACTTCCGGAATCGCTCCCGGAGATCGAAATCAGGAACTTGCAGGTTGGCAGCGCCATGGTGAATCTGGCCATCCACCGCGCAGGAGATGGTATTAATGTCGCTGTACTCAAAAAGGAGGGCGACGTTGACGTTGTTTGTGTGAGTTAGACACTAAAATCGTAGCGTGGCTGAGCGGAGGCCTGACTAGCCGAGCTTCACCTACCTTTTCGAGTAACCGGGCGCAAGGAGCGCTTCTCGCTCCTGGGCAGTCCCTCCCGGCGACCTGCAGCTTCTGCGATCTCCTCGCGTGGTTAAAACCCTCACCTTAACAGGTGCAAGACCTCTATGAACAAACCCGAGCCGCTTTGCGGCAGCCCTTGAGAGGTCGATGAGCCGGTCACCTACCCAGGGACCTCGGTCTTTGATCTTCACGGTCACGGATCGCCCATTTCGCAGGTTCGTGACTTTTACCTTTGTGCCAAGCGGCAGCGTGCGGTGCGCGGCTGTGAGCGCGTGGTCGTTAAAGGGCTGACCGCATGCCGTCTCGCGCCCTTGTTCGTGCGGTCCTCCATACCAACTCGCGGTACCATACTGCACTTTCCGAGTATGGGCGGAATGCCTTTGTGCGGTTCCCTCCGAAGCACAAGCCCCCGTCATTGGAGCGATCATCAGGCTGGCGAGCACCAGCGCCATTACCAGAACGTTTGATTGTCTGCTTTGGGGAAACACAAGTGCTTTTAACGCAAGGGTTGTGCCAAACTGTCTGGCCGCAGTTTATGATCTTTATTTTCAGCATGGTATAAAGTCGCCCTAGAAGATCAGAAGGCAGGGTGCAGAGGGTAATTTGTGCCAGCTTGGTGACATTTACACTAACGATGGCGCCAGCGTCTTGCCGGCCCAATTCAGCCGTCCGACGGCTCAAACCCACCGGCGTCCGACAGGAGGTTGTAGCGCCACCCATCGGGTGGTTAACACAAATACTTGAAAACACAGGCTGATTATTCGAGAACTTTTGACCAGCCAGACTGGAACCTCAATTGCTCTTGAGAGGTGTGTGGTCCCAGCAGGTATGAGCTGGGAGGTGGACTATGAGATGGCGATCTAAGCTGGCGGTTCTGGTTTTCGTGACGTTGGGTGTGGCGGGATCGAGACTATTCGCTCAGGTCAACACATCCCCAGGCGTTGCCCGCGTGAGCCTGATCCATGGCGAAGTTTCTACTGCACGTGGCGATACAGGCACTTGGGTAGCTGCGGCAATCAATGAGCCCCTGGTGACCGGTGACAGCATTTCCACCGGCGCTAGTTCCAGGGCCGAGGTTCAGCTTGACTATGCCAACGTTCTCCGGCTTGGCGAGAAGACGGAGGCGAAGGTTGCAGACCTCTCGAACAGCCACATTCAAGTCCAGTTGGCACAGGGCTTGGCGGACTACACAGTGCTCAAGGGCAATCAGGCCGATCTCGAAATCGATACACCGAACATGGCGGTTCATCCGGCCGAACCGGGAACTTACCGCATCGAAGTGTTTTCTAATTCTGAAGCCACCGTCATCGTTCGTAAAGGCAGCGCGCAGATCTCGACCCCGCAGGGCAGCACCACGGTTAAGCAGAGTGAAATGATACGGGTGGAGGGAACCCAAAATCCGCAATACCGGGTTGTCGGGGCGCCCGCGCGTGACGCGTGGGATCAGTGGAATGAGCAAAGAAACAATATCGTTCAGGACGCCAAGAGCTATCAGTACACGAATCGCTATTACACAGGCGCCGAGGACCTCGACGCGTACGGCCATTGGGTTAATGTGCCAGGCTACAACTGGTGCTGGACGCCTTATGTGGATGCCGGTTGGATTCCTTATCGCAACGGGCGCTGGGCTTGGGAGCCATACTACGGATGGACTTGGGTTTCTGCTGAATCGTGGGGATGGGCGCCATACCACTATGGCCGCTGGTTTAATTATGGAGGCTCGTGGTGCTGGTGGCCCGGACCTGTCACCCCAGCTTACTATCCCGTTTGGGCGCCAGCTTATGTGTCCTTCTTCGGGTTTAGCGGCGGCAGATTTGGCTTCGGGGTCGGGTTTGGATTCGGCGGATTCGGCTCGATTGGCTGGCTGCCGATCGGACCGTGCGATCCGTTTTTCCCCTGGTATGGTTATGGCAGAGGTTTCGGGTACGGCAGACGATTTGGTTACAACTCGGTGAACATTACGAATATCCGGAACATTACCAACATCACGAACATCAGAAACGTGACCCGCAACGGTTCGATGCCTTACGTAGCTCCGTTGGCTGGCCGAGGCCGCCCGGTTTACTCGAATCTTCAAGCCGCGATCTCTAATTCTCGCGTCCGGCGCGCCATTGTGACAGTCCCCGCCCGCGATTTCGCGGCTGGCCGCGTGCCGCAAGTCAGGACGGCGGCGCTCACCCAGTCCGCACTAGAGCACGCGCAACTGGTTTCCGGGCACGTTCCTGTGATTCCAACACGCGCCAGCCTAAATCCCAGCGGGCGCGCGGCAGCTCGGGCCGCGCTGCCTTCGGCGGCGGTCAATGGCCGGCATTTCTTTACGGTGCATCAGCCGCCTGCGGCTCGGCAGAACTTCACCCGACAAGTAGCTGGAATCCGGCAGCAATTGACGAGACCCAGCAGTTTTACTAATCGCGCCACAATCAACACGCGGCGGACAAACGAGGCCGCGACGCGGCCGATGCAATCCACAGGGGCTGTGCGCAGCGCCAACCAATCTTTTCGCGGTGAGCCGGCCCAAGTCTCCAGGCCATCGAGCCAGAATGCCCGGACAGGCTGGCGCTCGTTTGGCGCTCCTGCAGCAAGCACAAGCACCAGAAGCAGCAACTCGACAAGGCAGCCGACGGCCTCGCAGTCCTTCACTAGCCGTCGCGACGCAAATGCGGGTACGCCGAGGCCGGGGTGGCACGGCTTCTCAAACTCTGGCAGCCAGACGCACCCTGTCAACCGCCAGAACCCGCAGGCCCCGGCCCGCGACTTCAAACATGCCTCACCTACTAGTGAAGGCGGGGGCGGCTGGCAGGGATTCTCCAGGAGCAGCAGGCCACAGGCGAGCGCCTTCGGTTCGAGCCGGCCATTTTCAAATAGAAGCGGGTCCGAAGACTCATTCTACTCAAGACCGGCTCTCAACCTTCAAAGGCCTATCGTAACCTCGCGTTCATCCCAATACGGCGGATATCGAGGCTCCTGGGATCGCGGCTATACCCGCTCAAGCGGTCCCAGCCGAGGTAGAGGATCCAGGAGCTATCGCGCAGCCGGAGGTTTCCATGGGGCCGCGCGATCAGCTCCCGCTCATGCCGCTAGACGGTAACAGAACCACTGCTGCTTCCTGAACTCAACGCCTGCCATAACATAATTTTCAGGGCAGCTGCTTCGCGGAGTTTATCGTGAGGGTCTTCGGGGAGCTTGCCCTGAGCTCCTTCGCTACGCTCAGGACCGTTCGAAGCGGAGCGAACGGGATCAGAGCGATTCAAATAGGAGCGAATCAGCTCAGAATGACAGGCGAAGAACTCAGCATGACATTTCTCCTGATCACGGCCACAGGCCGCGCTGCGCTACTCGCTTCCCGCCTTTTCGTCACATGAGTCCACATAAATGCGCGGCACCCTTTTACCGATAGAACAAAGCACTTCGTAGGGAATAGTGCCAATCGCATGAGCGACCTCAGCGGCGGTGATCGAGCAGCCGGCGGAACCACCGATGAGGGTGACTTCGTCGCCCACAGAGACGCCGGGAATATCGGTAACGTCTGCCAGCGTCAAATCCATGCTGACCGAGCCTACGATCCGCGCGAACCGCCCGCGCACGATCACGCGGCCGCGATTGGAGAGGGCGCGGCTGAGGCCGTCCGCGTATCCGACGGGAAGCGTCGCGATTCGTGAGGGACGGCGGGTGAAGAAGGATGCGCCGTAACCGAGCGGCGCCCCGGCGGGATGATCTTTGAGAAAGACCACTCGCGACCGGAAGCTGAGCACAGGATCAAAGGCCGGTTGAGGCTGGGAAGCTGAGCTTGGCGGCGTAGAAATCGGCAGGCAGTAACCGTAAAGCAGAGCGCCGACC
>JBOGJZ010000047.1:0-4424 GCA_050745645.1 Terriglobia bacterium
TGGGCCTTCAGTCGCGTATCCAGCCACAACCAAGGCTGCGTAAAATACTCCAGCAACCAAGACAAATAGTTTGACTCCATCCCATAACATTACCTGTGTCATAAGCCGACCTCCTCCCGTGGCAGACCATCTACGAGATTAGATTCCGGCGCGCTCGAAAGGATTCGTTTTGGAAAAAGGGTTGAAGTAACCACGCAGTAGGTAACTGACAGGTAATCGATCCCATATCTTTTTCAGTAACAGGCTAGGCTCGTTTAATGCCGAATTTTTCCAGGCGGTATTGTAGAGTTCTGAAGGTCATGCCGAGGAGTTGTGCGGCTTTGGTTATGTTTCCGTTGGTGCGCTGAAGAGCTTCGAATATCTTCGCCTTCTCGTGTTCTTCCCACGATTCCTCCGCGATAACCGGCTCGAGGCTATCAGGGACGCCGGTAGCCTGATCAGCCGGCTGCCGTTCTACGGTGTGCTGCCTCGCCAGGATCTCCGGCGGTAAATCCCGTGTTACGAGCTCCTCGCCTTCGCCGAGCAAGACGGCCCGCTCGATAGCCCATTCGAGCTGGCGGATATTCCCAGGCCAGTTATATTCCGTAAGCGCCTGGAGAGCGTCCGGCGCAATACCGCGGATTTTGCGTTTTGCCGTCAAAGCCGCTTTGCGTGCAAAATGCATCGCGAGCACTTCGATGTCCTCCCGCCGGTCGCGCAAGGGCGGGCAGATAATAGGAATCACTTTAAGACGATAGTAGAGGTCCTCCCGGAATTTACCCTCCTTCAGCATCTGGTCCAGGTCCCGATTTGTGGCGGCAATAATGCGGACATCTACTTTAATCGTGCCGGCGCCACCGACGCGCATGATTTCGCGTTCTTGAAGCGCGCGCAGAATTTTAGCCTGCATGCTGAGGCTGGTATCGCCGATCTCATCGAGAAAAAGCGTCGAGTGGTTTGCCCTTTCAAAGAGACCCTTCTTTTGCTGGTGCGCGTCCGTGAAGGCGCCCTTTTCATGGCCAAAGAGCTCGGTTTCAAGCAGCGTTTCGGTGAGAGCCGCGCAGTTGACGGCCAGAAACGGCTGGCTGGCTCGCTGACTCAATTCGTGAATTTCACGCGCCACGAGCTCCTTACCGGTTCCGCTTTCGCCTAAGATCAGCACGGTATGGACGCTGGGCGCGACCTTGAGAACCATGCGCAGCATGGATTTGGTGGCCGGCGAAACACCCAAAATAGTCTTGCGCAACAGAACCAAGCGCGCGAAGACTTCCCCTACGACCTCGAGTAGTTTATCGCGATCTACCGGTTTTTCGAGATAGGTATAAACGCCCTTTTTAGTCGCCTCAATCGCCGACTCAATGGAAGGGTATCCGGTTATCAGCATCACTGTGACGGTGGGGTCTGCTTGCTGGATCGCGCCGAGGAGCTGAATTCCCGTCATCCCGGCAAGATTCAAATCCGTGACGACCAGGTCAACGCGCTTCTGGCTCAGGATACGAAGGGCGGATTCGCCGCTGGCCGCAGTATCCACGCTGTATCCTTCGTCTAGAAGAATATCCCGATAGATTTCCCGCTGGCGGCCTTCGTCGTCAACAACTAAAATGCTTCCTTCAGGCATGGGTCAGGAGTTTGAAACCGCAGGGACGGACAAGCTGCTTTCTCCGGATGCAGCGGCAACGCCGTGTACGGGGATCTCTATTACGATGACTGCGCCCGGCTGTTCTCCATCGCGTATATAGATGCGCCCGCCGTGGTCTTCAACGATCTTCTTTGTGATGGCTAAACCGAGTCCGAAACCCGTGGTCTTGGTTGAAAAGAACGGGGTAAAAACTTTTTCCCGGTCTGCCCGCGGAATGCCTGGCCCAGTGTCTGCAAACCGCAGTTCAAGCATCTCCGCCGCGCCGTTTTCCCCGGTTCGCCGGGCGCTTACGGAGATGAGGCCGCCTCCGGGCATAGCCTGAATGGCGTTGGTAAGAAGGTTCACAAAGCAGGTTTTCATCTGGGCGGCGTCTGCCAGAACTTCAGGCAGGTCTGCGGGCAGCCCGGTGCGGATGGCAACTTCCTGCGCGCGAGCTTGCTTTTCCACCAGAGTGACAGCCTGCGTAACGGTCTCACGCAGACCGCACAGGCGGAGTTGAGGCGGCGTCTGCCGGCCGGCCGAAAGAAACTCATTAACCAAATGATTGAGGCGGTTGATTTCTTCCTTCACATTCGCAAGGTTGCGCTGCGCTTCGCGCGCCGCCCGCTCGCCGGCCGGGGTGCTTGCGGCGGCGCTCAGCACGGCGGTTTGCTTGGCTCGGATTTGGTCAATGCTCAGGTTCATGAAATTGAGTGAATTGCGAACCTCGTGCGCAACGCTGGCGGCGAAACGGCCAAGCAGCGAAAGCTTCTCCGCTTCGTTTAACCGCTCCTGCAATATGTGCGCTTCGCGCAGGCGCTCAACCATCTGATTGAATGTCTGCGCCAATCGGGCCATTTCATCTTTGCCTTTGACCGGCAATGAAACGTAAAGATTCCCGCGCGCCACCTGCTTTGCCCCTTCAGCCAGCATGTCCACAGGTTTGGTGAAGAGCAAGGTCAGATAAACCAATGCGAAGATTCCGGCCAGGATCACGGCCAGAATCCAAAAAGACCGCGCGAGGTCAGAGCGGCGCAAGAGCGAGTCCAGTTGATCCCCGAAACCGCGCACTCGAGCGTAGCCGATTACCGTGTCGCCCTGAACTATAGGGAATTCGACAAAATAGGTCTTTTCGCGTACTGCCGAATCAACGTCCACCTCGGGAAACTCGGCGGAAATCTCAATTGGATTGGGCTTTCTGGCCGCGCGCCGCCTCTTGATTTTGATCCTGCGGCCCACTTGGCGGGGATTTGTGCTGGCGACCACTTCACCCGTCGGAGAAGCGACGGTGATGGAGGAAAGTCCGGCGCCCTTCAGCGCCTGCATATAGGCTTCCAGCGCTTGGGTTCGAGTTGAGTTTGCAGGCACCTGTTCCTGCGTGAGCTGGCTGATGGCGAGCAGATCGGAGGTGATCCCGGCCACGTATGCCTTGATGCGCCGGTTTTCACGAACGTAGGTGGCCAGGAGGACAGCGCTGGTTACAGCCAGCACCAGAAACAAGACAAGCACCAATCGCGTCCGAAAGCGCAAATTATAGAACGCCTCACCCAGATGCGGCGCGTTCATAAGGGAGTCCTTGCCTGCTCTAACAACAGAATTCTATCGGAACGACTTGCCGGAATCAATGGCGCCAGTTTGACGGAGAGGCGGCTTCGCGCCGCCATTTTGGCGAGATAGACTTGCTGTTACCCAGTTGGGGAGCCGCGGCGCAGCGCCTGCCGTCTCAGCCTCTCTATCTCCCACCATGACGGACGCCGCATCCGGTACCGCTGAATCCGCCAGCCATCCTCCATGGCGATTGCTTCTTCTGTGCCGTCATTTCTGCATAGGCCGAAGTCCATGTCTTTGACTGGACGGAGGTGACGACCGGCAAGCATCCGCCGCAACAGTCCCTCGAGCGCGCACCGCCGGCGCTGCCGCCAGAAAGTCACCCCCAAGCGTTGCCATGGGTCCTCAACTCGAATCCGGAATAGGGCTTGAACGTTCGGCCTGCTGCTTATTGATCCTAAATCACCTTCTAGCTTTGATCTGTTAAGTCCCCGAGGCTGGCTGGTGCACCAGACCCGCGCCGTCAGCCTCTCCGCCTCTCGCCGGTCTGCCTCGCTCCCCACCCGGAGGGCGCAAGCCCGCGCGAGCCTGTCGTAAACAGCCAGGGCTTCCCGGTCTTCTATTGCCAGCAGCTTTTCACGCAGGTTCGCGACGTAGCGGCCGTGCTTCAGGCTGTTCAGCGCCACGCGCGCCTTGCCCCGTGCGGTGTGGGGACCGGTGGATTTGCAGGCATTGGCGCGCCGTGCGGCCAGTTCCTTTTCAGTAAGAAAGGGTTTGCGATGGATGAGAGCCATGGTTTCAAGACGCCTCGATTCTCGCCTTCATTCAGCCTAACAACTTCAGACGAGACGAAGGAGACGAATGAGACCCATGAGACAGGAAAATTTTCAGGCTACCCAGCGGGTAGCGCGCAAATCGGAAGCGATCCGGCGATTCAGGTTCGCTCCAGTCTGGCAGGACTGTGGCCAAAGCCGCTGTGCGGACGCAGGAAATCAGACTGCTAACAGTAAGCTGCGACCCACAACCCCAGTTATCTGATCCTGTATAGTTAAAGCCGTGGTGCGCGCCATCCCTGTCAGCGAACGAAGATGGTCGGCGAAGTCCCAAGCTAAATCCCGCGCGTCGCCGACCTTCCAAATCGCAAGAAGCCTTCCGATCTTTCCGGTGTCCTGCGCCAGTTCGCCGAGAATTCCTGTCGCGAGGAACTGCAGCGCTGTGGGAAGGACGGCTTCCAGGAGCCCATTCACGTGCTCAAAATCGGCATGCTCCGGGCTAGTCT
>JBOGJZ010000048.1:0-6216 GCA_050745645.1 Terriglobia bacterium
TCTGTCTTGTGCGCCGGAGTGGCGCGTGACGGCCGCATCTCAAATAGCAATACCGGCAGGCCGTGCCTGGCCACCTGCCATGCAGCCTCGCTGCCCGCAAGGCCGCCGCCGACGATCACAACCGGCTGATGGTCCATCATTATTATTTAACCCGCATTACAACTGGGCGGAACGCACGCTCTGGGGCTTCGAGTGAGTGAGCTTGCTCCCACGTTATGAGCAAAACCCGCTCATGAATCGCGGCTCTGAATCCACCGAATCGGATCGGGTCCTGCCGGTTCTACGCCGGGCAAAGACGCCTGGCCGGTTTCGGGAACTTCCACCGTGCTTTCAGAGTCACCTTCGCCGGGCGCAAGAAACAGGTTTGACTCGAGACCGTACTGCCGCGTGTAAAGATCGAAGTAGCGTCCTCGGGCCTCATAAAGCGTTTCGTGCGTACCTCGCTCGATGATCCTTCCTGACTCCAACACCAGAATTTGATCCGCCCGCCGGACCGTGGAGAGCCGGTGGGCGATTACGAAAGTCGTGCGACCGTTCATCAGGTACGCGAGACCCTCTTGAATCTGGGCTTCAGATTCCGAGTCAAGACTCGAAGTCGCTTCGTCCAGAATCAGGATACGCGGATCGGCAAGGATGGCGCGAGCGATGGAAACTCGCTGTCTTTGGCCGCCCGAAAGCTTCACGCCCCGCTCGCCCACCACCGTGTCATAGCCGTGCTCAAAAGACTCGGCAAACTCATCGACGCGGGCAATCCGGCAGGCGTCGAGGATTTCCTGTCCGGTAGCTCCTGGGCGCGAAAAGGCGACGTTCTCACGGATCGTTCCATCGAAAAGAAATGACTCTTGCAGCACGACGCCAAGTTGCGTGCGATAAGAATCCAGGCGCACCTGGCGCAGGTCCACGCCATCTATCGAGATGACGCCTTTCATCGGGGCGTAGAAACCGCAGATCAGCCCGATCGAGGTGGACTTACCCGCGCCTGAAGGTCCTACCAAGGCAGTAACCGTGCCCGGGGCAGCCTCGAAACTTACGTCTGCAAGAACCGTCTTGCTGTTCTCATAGGCAAATGAAACATCCTTAAACCGGACCTCGCCCTGAAGCGGTCCCATGGCGACGCGCCGCTCGGGGTCTTCGTCTTCGCGGCGCTCTTCCAACACCTCGCGCGTGCGCTCGAGTCCGGCCATGGCTTCGCTCAACTGCGTGCCCACGCCGACGACCTGCATCGCAGGAGCCACCAGCATTCCGAGAAAAATCGTGTAAGTGACAAATGTGCCCAGCGTCATTCTGCCCGCTAGAATGCGATGGGCGCCCATGACCATGATCAGCGCGCTGACCAATCCGAGCAGCGTAGTGGCCGCGAGGCTCATCACTGAGGTGGCCGTAAGGGTCTTCAGGACGTTATCGAGCAGACGCTGGACTCCTTCGGCAAAGACGTGCTGCTCGCGCTCCTCGGCGTGATAACCCTTTACTACGCGCACGCCGCCAATCGATTCGGTGAGGCGGCCGGTGACTTCAGCATTAATTTTTCTGCGCTCGCGGAAAATCGGCCGGATCACCGAAAAGGCTTTGTTGAGGACCAGGCTGAACGCGATGAGAACTCCAACCGCAAACAGCGTCATGACGACGCTGATTTTGAGGAGCACAATCAGGGCGAACAAGGCCGTCATCAGACCGCCGGCAAACTGCACCATGCCGGTCCCCAGGAGATTACGAAGCCCCTCCACATCGGTCATAATGCGCGCGACCAGCGTGCCGATTTTGTTCGAATCGTAATATGCAAGCGGCAAGCGGGCGACGTGGGAGTGAACGCGGACGCGCAGCTCCGCGATCAGGCGCTGCGCTTCCTTGGATAGTACCTGAGTGAGGCCAAATGAGCTGAGCCCTTGAATCAGCGTCGCAACAACCACGGCGAGGACGATGGGCGCAAGCAGCCGCGCTTGATGGCGCACGAGGACGTTGTCAATGAGGAACTTCGAGGAGGCGGGTAGTACCAGCCCAGAGAGCCGGTTTACCAACATCAGACCGAAGCCCAGGGCCAACACGCCGCGGCGAGGTTTCAGAAACTCCCATACGGCGGGCAGAAGCTCCTGCCAGCGCCTGTTTTTGGCGAGTTCGGTGGTAGCCGTTAAGGTGGCGCTGCCCATATTTTGACGCCGCGCGCCGGTCCGTCGCTTGTCATTTTGAAAGCGCGCCTGTCATTCTGAGTGCCCGATGGGCCTGCGGCCCACCCATGGAGATGAAAACCGCCCTTGTGGTTACCCCCGCGGAAGCGAAGTCCACGTTAGTTCGAGAAGTGGATTCCCGCTTTCGCGGGAATGACACAGAGAGGGTGATTTTCGACAGAGCGCAGCGAAGAATCTAATTCCGTTTCAACCTCACATGTAGAGGCTTCGCTCCGCATGACAAAACTGGCTTTGCTCAGCCACCCGCTTAGCCGATAGGCCGCGAGAGGTTCAGAGCCATCAGGGCGAAAGAGCCGGCAATAATGACGACGGCAACCACCGCGAGCCCACTCCACAAATTTTCGTCCATCCGCGTCTGAGGCTCTCCTTCAGAGATCAGGTAGCCGAGCACCAGGCCGGAAATGAATCCGCCGAAATGCGCGGCGTTATCAACAGCGAACATCGGCAGCAGGCCAAAAATGACAATGTAGATCACCCAACGCCAGAGCTGCCGGCGCAGATCCTTGCCGAGCGAGCCGTGATGGAAGCTGGCGCCGATCAGAATGCCGATCAGCCCCATGATAGCTCCTGACGCACCAATCGAAATTCCCATTGGGGTCCACCACAGGCTGACCAGGTATCCGATGACCCCGGTGACGAGATACATGACGACGAACTTAGAACTGGAGAAAAGCGACTCCACCATCGGTCCCACGTCAAACAAGCACCAAAGGTTGAAGCCGATGTGGATGAGGCCGGCATGAAGAAATACCGCCGTAACCAGCCGCCACCATTGGCCGGCAAAAATCAGCGGGCACTTCGCGCCTAGGCGCACCAGAACGTAGGTTGAAATGCCGCCGAGCGCAGGCGCCTGCTGCATCGTCGCAGCGGCGGCGCGTTGCGTCATGAACCAACTGAGCGCGTATACGATGATCGTGAAGGCGATGATGATCGCGTTTGCCGTGCCCGGCACAGGGATCACTCCGCCCATCACGCGGCCCGGCTTGGCGTTGCTGCTCCGGGAACGGGCCGATCTCACATGAAAGCCACAGAGCGGGCACGTGGAGGCTTTGCGGTCAATGAGTCCACGGCATGAAGGGCACATACGGAGCGTGGATTCGTAATTCGGCTCCTTTTCACCGAACATAGAACGCAACGCAGCGCGCCACCGCTGGATTTTGAACCACAATTTGGGCGGTATTTCCATAACAGCCAGTATGCAAGATCGTACCAGAGGTGTAAAGAAAAGGTATGTACAGGCTTAGGATGCGGCTCTTGAGTTGGTAGGACGAGCCGCAGACCTGAAAAGCGCAGGTCTGCTACCCGCTTGACGATAGCCGGACTCGGCCAGCAGTTATTGCGGCTTCGCGCTAAGCATGTGAAGAATCCATGGCACGGTGACGAGCTTGAAGATGCGCGCACCGGACCATTTGCCAGTCTGCCGCCCCATGTGTCCGCCCTGCGGGTTAATCCAAGCCAGCTTGGGCGTCTGGCCTGTGTTCAGAAGCAGGTCGGTATCAGAGATGGGCACTTGCGTGTCGCGCGCGCCGGCGATCACGAGCATCGGCGCTGACGGTCTGCCGAGAAGACCACGCGCCTTGAGCGACATGCGCTCCTGCACGTCAGCGAGCTCGTCAATGTTTTTCACTCCAAACATCGCCAGGTGCGCCGGAAGGTAGTCAAAGAGATACTCCCGATTGTGGGGAATCTCCATCGTCGAAGCCCGCTGAAAAAAAGCGTCCACGGGTGGCGACTGGGAGATGACGCCACATAGCCGGTCCTTCTCGGTAAAGGCGAGCACCGTTGACCAATAGCCGCCGTAGCTCGCGCCGTAGACGAAGATGTGTTTGTGATCAACATCCGGCCGCCGGTATAAGTAGTCGATCACGGGCGAAAACATGCGCTCCGCTCCCGGCGCGGCCTTGATCGGCGCTTGTCCCGTCCCGGGCGAGTCCACCGCGAGATACCCGACGCCATAGCGAAGCAACTGGCGGAAACGCTCCGCCATGTCTTCCTTCCGCTGGTCGAGTCCTGCCATTACCATTACGACGGGCGCAGGCTTGGGATTTTCTGGAAGTTGAAGGTAAGCGGTAATTTCCTTGCCTTCGAAAGGGACACGCACCACCTCGAGCTTCGGACTGAGCAGGCGCGCGTGCGCGAGGTAGGCTTGGAGTCCTTTTTCATAAGCCTTCTCCTTGGCGGGCGAGATCCTTCCCGACGGCCAGCGGGCGAAATCGTAGTAGCGCCAAGCTTGTACGAAGTCCTTGTTGGCCTGTTGCGGTGACGAGGCGAGCTCAGCCTGTGCCTTGGCCATGTAGCGGTCGCCGAGCTTGCTCCAGGCGGCTGGCCACTCGTCGCTGTTTAAGCTGTGAATCCGGGAGAGCGCCTCGCGTACCTCGGCTGGCTTGAGGCCGTTAACCGGATACGCATTGCGATCGGCGCGCGCCTGTATCTCCGCCTTGATATCCGCAAGCGTGCGCCCCTGCGCTGCGGCTACAGAGACCATCGCCAGCGCGGCAGCAAGTGGCAACACAACAGCCGTGAGAGTAATGCGCGTCATCTTCCAGAGTATCGTCATCGAGTGCTCCCTCTCTGTGATAAGTTCGCACACTATCACGCGGCCGCCCGGCCTTGCAAGCGCGGGATGGCGGTTGTGCTGACTGGACTTTCCGGCGCCCGGCTGGGGTGCAGGTTGAATCCAGCAAGACTTCGCGGCCACCAGGCTTGAGTTACTGGACGAATCAAACCAAGGGGAAGAGCGGCGAGAGACAGTCGCGAACCGGCTGAAAGGTCCGCCGGTGTTCGCAGCAAGGGCCGCAACGGCGCAGGCTTTCGATGTGTTCCGCGGTGCCGTAACCCTTGTTCTGCCCGAGGTGATATTGCGGATAACGAAGATCGAGCTCCACCAGATGCGCATCGCGCGCGACCTTGGCAAGAATAGAGGCTGCCGCGATAGAGACGGAGCGCGCGTCGCCGTGAATCAGAGGCCAGTGGGGGGCAAGTTGCGCAGCGCCCCGCAATGGCATGGCGTCGGTGAGAATGTAATCCGCCGATGGGGAGAGGCCGGTAAGGGCGAGGATCATGGCCTGCCGCGAGGCTTCATATACGTTGAGAGCGTCTACCTGTTTCGAGCTCACCGCGACGACGCAAAAGCTGATCGCCTTCAGGCGGATTTCAACGTCGAACTCTGACCGGCGTTCGGGCGACAGCTTTTTTGAATCGTTCAGACCAGCAATGGGCTGGGAAGGATCCAGGATCACCGCCGCGGCGTAAACAGGTCCGAGCAGTGCGCCCCGGCCCGCTTCATCACACCCGGCCACGCGGAGCCATCCGCGCCGGTACGCAAGCCGCTCCAACCGCCACGTGCATTGCAGTTCTTTAGCCTCTCTCGCACGCGGCATGAAGTGGGCCTCCTCCGATCCATGCTCAACTCTGCTATGTTTAGAGAATAGCGTCGGCGTCTATTCTCCGGTCTTGGCCTCCCGGACGCGAGCGGCCCGGCCCTTCAGATTACGCAAATAATAGAGCTTGGCGCGCCGCACACGGCCTGAGCGCCTGAGCTCAACCTTTTCAATGCTCGGCGAGTGCAGGGGAAATATACGCTCCACGCCTTGGCCAAAGGAAATCTTCCGCACGGTGAAAGTTGCATTGATCCCTCCCCGGCGGATGCGGATGACCGTGCCCTCAAAAGCCTGGACACGTTCTTTATCTCCTTCCTTGATCTTGACGTGAACCCGCACTGTATCACCGGCACGGAATGCGGGAATATCTTTGCGCATCTGCTCCTGTTCAATTTTTTGAATTAACATCATGTGATAATCCTCTTCTCTTAAAACCCGTCTTACCAGCTTCGGGCAAGGTTGAAAGCCACCTAACGGAGGGATTCTTCGTTGCGCTCAGAATGACACGTGAAGAGCTTAGCCTGACAATTCAGTAACCTGCCCTAATGTCCGGTAGTGCCTCAGTTTGAATGTAGAGGCGGCTTTATGCCGCCACCTGGCGAGGCAAACTCGCCGCCACACCAGCCAAATGAGATTCTACCTAGTGTCCCATC
>JBOGJZ010000049.1:0-2881 GCA_050745645.1 Terriglobia bacterium
ATCAGCGGCCATCAGGCGCAGCACTTCGATAAAATTGGTTCCAATGATCGGATCGCCGCCGACGCCCACGCACGTGGACTGGCCGATGCCGAGGGCGGTGAGCTGGCCGACGGCCTCGTAAGTGAGCGTCCCGCTGCGCGAAATCACGCCGACGTGGCCCTGTCTGTGAATGCTGCCCGGCATGATGCCCACCTTGCATTTCCCCGGAGAAATCACGCCCGGGCAGTTGGGGCCGATCAGCCGGGTTTGCCTTCCAACCAGGAATTGCTTGACGCGGACCATATCCAGCGTCGGAATGCCTTCGGTAATGGCGATCACAAGCGGCATAGCTGCATCCGCCGCCTCCATGATGGCGTCGGCGGCAAACGGCGGCGGAACGAAGATCACCGAGACGTTCGCACCCGTCTTCCGCCGGGCTTCTTCTACGGTGTTGAAAACGGGAATGCCGTCCATCGCCGTGCCGCCTTTTCCCGGCGTCACACCAGCTACAACCTTCGTGCCATATTCGATGGCCTGCCGGGTGTGGAACGCGCCCTCGCGCCCAGTGATGCCTTGCACCAGCAATCTTGTATTTTCGTCAATCAGAATGGACATAAGATTTGCTCATTGGTTCAATGAATCGCCGCCGGATTCAAATCCCAAGCGGATAGTCATTCCCGCGGAAGCGGGAATCCAGTACACAGTCTATTGCCGGCGCGTGGATTCCCGCCTACGCGGGAATGACGGCAGTCAGCTTTTTTCTCAAACGGCAAGCCCACGGTCAATCAAGACCCGATTGACTGTGGCTACCACTGCTGAAGGATGATTCATTGATTCAATTGCTTCCCGCCAGGCGAACTACCTTTTCAGCCGCGTCTTTCATGCCATTTGCTACCGTGAAGTTCAGGCCGCTCTCGCGCAGGATTTTCTGCCCAAGCTCCACGTTGGTGCCTTCGAGGCGCACGACCACGGGAACTTTCACGCCCAGACTTCGCGCCGCCGCCACGACGCCGCTCGCCACGACGTCGCAGCGCATGATGCCGCCAAAGATGTTGATGAGCACGGCGCGCACGTTCGGATCGCTCAGAATGATTTCAAAACCGTGGCGCACCTGTTCTTCACTGGCGCCTCCGCCGGCGTCAAGAAAATTTGCAGGACGGCCTCCGGCATACTGAATGATGTCCATAGTGGCCATCGCCAGGCCCGCGCCGTTCACCATGCAGCCGACGTTCCCATCCAGGCGGATGTAATTCACCTTGTAATCGATAGCCTTTACTTCGAGCGGGTCTTCTTCGTTAAGGTCGCGCAACTGCTGGATTTCGGGATGACGGTAGAGGGCGTTGTCATCAAAATTCATCTTGGCGTCGAGCGCCACGAGCCTTCCGTCCCGCGTGACGACGAGCGGATTGATTTCAGCCAGTGAAGCGTCGGTTGCCTCAAAGGCGCGATAAAGCGCCGCAAAGAATTTTGACGCCGCGCTCACCTGGGTCGCCTCAAGACCCAGACCGAACGCCAGTTTCCTGCCTTGAAAGGCTTGGAAGCCGACGGACGGATCGATGAATTCTTTCAATATCTTCTCCGGCCGCTCCGCCGCCACCACTTCAATCTCAACGCCGCCCTCCTGAGAGGCCATGAAGACCGGACGTCCGCTGGCGCGATCCAGCACGAGACCAAGATACAGCTCGCGGCCAATATCCAATCCTTCTTCGATCAGGACTCGCCGCACGGTTCTTCCTTCGGGACCGGTCTGATGGGTCACCAGGTTCATTCCGATCATGCGGGCCGCAAACTCGGCCGCTTCTTCCGGGCTGCGAGCGAGCTTCACGCCCCCGCCTTTGCCGCGCCCGCCGGCGTGGATCTGAGCCTTCACCACCACCGTGCCGCCCAGTTTTTCCGCGATAGCACGGGCTCCATCCGCCTGCTCAGCCACTTCTCCGCGCGGCACGGTCACACCATATTGAGCCAAGATCTTCTTGGCCTGATATTCGTGGATTTTCATTTTGCGATTGCCGGCTGCCTGATTTCCCGGATAAAGATTCAGTTGAACCTTGCAAGGGGGTTACAATGAGGAATTCCCGGCTTGCCCGATGCGTCAGTATAGGGAAACCATCCCCAAATTGCAACGAAAACAGGCGCGTGAGTAGTTGTGCAACCGGGAGCTGACCTGCGACCGCCGCGCCGCAGCGGCACAGCAGCCTTGCAGCGCGCTCCGGCGTTAGCAGAAATGAGACGATGCAGATCCAGGAAGCGACCGAGAAGCTGAAAGCAAAGATTGATCTTACGCGCAGCGAAGCGGAAAGCGTCATGGTGGACCTGCTCTCCGGAAGCGTGCCGGATGGTGAAATCGCGGCGCTGCTCGTGGCGCTGCGCGACAAGGGAGAAACCGCCGGTGAGCTTGCGGGATTCGCGGAGGTCATGCGCGCTCGCGCCCATGAATTGCTGGAAACCGCCGATGTGTGGGCAGAGCAATTGGCGGAAGGCGCGCCGCTGCTCGATACCTGCGGCACGGGCGGCGACAGCCTGGGAACCTTCAACGTCTCGACAGCTACCGCCCTCGGAGCCGCCGCCGCCCGCGCCCGCGTCGCCAAGCACGGGAACCGGTCTATCTCAAGCCGGTGCGGAAGCGCCGACGTGCTGGAGGCGCTGGGCGTTGCCATCGAGTTGCCGCTCGAGCGCATTCCCGAATGCCTCGATAAAGTTGGCATGGTGTTCTTGTTTGCTCCTCAGCTGCATTTGGCGATGAAGCATGTGATGGCGGCGAGGCGAAGCTTGAAAACTCGAACCGTTTTTAACTTGCTTGGCCCCTTAACCAATCCGCTTGGCGCAACCCGGCAGCTTGCCGGCGTCTATGACGCCGCGCGCACAGAAATGATGGCCGAGGCTCTCGGAACCATGGGGGCCG
>JBOGJZ010000050.1:0-5523 GCA_050745645.1 Terriglobia bacterium
AAAGAACCATGCTGAGATCTATTACCCGCAAATCAATCAGATTCAGGAATATGATCTCGAGCGCCACCGCGACCTGCTGCAGCAGTTCCTATTGCTGGGTTTTGGCACTGAAAGCGCACAGCTTGAGACGTCCTATAAGGTTCAGTACTTGGGTGAGAAGCCATTGAGCGGAGCCCTGACGCCCGTTCTGGAGCTCAAACCAGTTCAAGCGGATGTTGCCGCTCAACTCAGCAAGGTGGATCTGTGGATTAGCCCGGAGTCCTGGCTGCCGGTGCAACAGGAATTTTTTGAGTCGAGCGGCGACTATCTCATCGCGAGCTATAGTCAGGTGCGAGTAAACGTGCCCCTGGACTCCTCCGTCTTCAAGATTCGAGCTAAACGCGGCACCGAGCGAGTGAAGATGAACTAGCCGCGCGTTTCCCGAAATTCGTGGCGCTGCCTTCGGGCAGCGCCATGCTTGGCTGCGCTCAGCATCACACGAAGCGCTTGTTCCTCAATACGCCTAACGCAGAGATTAGCGGCTCGGGGCGTTCTTTTCTCCGTTCAAAGGGACGGCATTGCCAGGATGCGCCCGGTGACTGTAGATTCTGACGGCAGGCAGGAAAGCCGTTTCGGGCTTGGGGGTCTGCCGTTTTTGACCTGCAATGAACCAGTTGACGCTTCGCCGGAAAGTTCGTTTCGCTCATCTCCGCTTCCGGGAGCTGCGGATGATCGCGCGCGGCCTCCTCTCCACCCGGCACCCGATTGATGTCCACCTGATCCCGATCCGGCGGTGCAATCTCTCCTGCGGCTACTGCAACGAGTATGATGATTTCTCAAAGCCGGTTCCCATCGAGGAATTACGGAAGCGCGTCAACTACCTTGCGGATTTGGGCGCTTCAATTATAACGATCAGCGGCGGAGAACCGCTGCTTCATCCCGATCTGGATGACTTGATTCGCGCCATCCGCGGCCGCGGCATGATCGCCGGCCTTATTACGAATGGTTACCTGCTCACTCCGGATCGCATCCGGCAGCTAAACCGCGCCGGCCTGGATCATTTGCAGATCAGCATCGACAACGTCATGCCGGATGACGTGTCCAAAAAGAGCCTCAAGGTGCTGGACAAGAAGCTCCAGACGCTCGCTGAGCACGCCGAATTCGGCGTGAACATCAACTCCGTCTTGGGGAGCGCCATTCGCAACCCAGATGACGCGATCGCCGTCGCCCGCCGTGCCGTATCATTTGGGTTTTCGACCACCGTGGGTGTTATTCACGACCATTCGGGCCAGCTCGTGCCCCTGAACTCACGCCAACAGGAGATTTTTGACGAAGTCGCGGCCATGGACAAGCGGTCCTATGCGCGATTCTATGAGGTCTTCCAAAGGAACATCGCGCGCGGAGCGGAAAACCGCTGGCGCTGCCGGGCCGGAAGCCGCTACCTTTACGTCTGTGAGGATGGCCTGGTGCACTATTGCTCACAGCAGCGCGGCTATCCAGCCATCCCGCTTAGCGATTACACCCGCGCCCACATTGAGCACGAGTATCTCACCGAGAAACCCTGCGCTCCCCGTTGCACCGTTTCATGCGTGCAGGTGATCGGAATGTTTGACAACTGGCGTGACCCTCAGACTCGCAAAGCGTTTGAGCCCTCATCGCCCCCGCCCGTTCATCTCGAATCCCGGCTCGCCGGCAAGAACTCCTGACCGCCGCACTTGGGCGCTCTTCGGCAGTCACCCTCGCAAAGGCGGGGGGTCTAGATCCCCGCCTTTGAGGGGATGACTGCGCCCGGGCCTTTGCTTGACTCGCCTGCGCTTTGTTAAGGGCTTTTCAAATGCAGCCGCCCGTCCAACGTAACAGATCGAGCGTGCTGCCAAGGAGAAACAATGTCTCTGGAACGCTACTGCTATCCTCACAATAGAAACCGTGTTATACTACACTTACGTCGTCTGGTAGTATAAATACGTGTACGTAGCAAAGCTGTCATGTCCACCTGGGCTTGCACCATACCGGTTCTCACGCCTGACGTACGCGGAGATGCGCTTCCTGAACGGTCCTCGGCGACGGTTGGACCGGCCAATTGGCTTGATTCTCAGTAAAATAAATCATTAAGGTGAGGCGAAGGATGATGCAACCCGGCGTTTCATCCGAGAGGCGTGACGGCGACTCCCAGTTCGCCGCGGCAGTCAAAGCCTATGAGTCTGCGGTGCGGCATATTCAGAGGCAGAATTATGAAAAGGCCAAAGAGATTTTGGACAAGCTGGTCATCAGCGCTCCTGCTGGCGTGGCGGACCGTGCTCGTGTCCACCTGCGCCTCTGCGAGCAGAAGCTCCATCCGCCGGCCAAGACTTTGAAAACCGTCGAAGATTTTTACGTGGCTGGCGTCTCAGAGCTGAACGCACGGAGGGTTGAGCGCGCTCTAGAATATCTAACTAAAGCGGAAAAGCTTGATCCGAAGCGGGAAGAAATACATTATGCGCTGGCTGCGGCATACGCTCTGCAGTCGAACTCCAGCGCAGCTCTCGAACATCTGAACAAGTCGATTAAGCTTCGGCCGGAAAATCGCTTTCAGGCGAGGCAGGACGAAGATTTTGAGGCTCTCGCCGCTGACGCTCGCTTCCAAAGTCTCGTGAACCCGGAGCAGAGCGTGGTGGCCAGCCTCGGTTCGTAGACCCTCCTGGGATTCGAGCCATCACCCGCGCACCCAAAGTCATGAAAGTTGTGGTGATCGGCGGCGGCACCGGCTTATCCACTGTCTTGAGCGGCCTCAAGTATCACATTGCGGGCCGTGGCCGGCCACCGCTGAGACCCAGCATCAATTCGCTCACCGCTATTGTAACTGTCACCGACGAGGGTGGCAGTTCCGGGCGCCTGAGGAGAGACTTCCGTATACTTCCGCCTGGGGATATCCGCAATTGCCTTGTGGCTCTTTCTGAAGATGAAACCCTCATCGCGAAGTTGTTCGATTACCGCTTCAAGTCCGGCGTTGGGCTGCGTGGGCACAGTTTTGGCAATCTGTTCCTCGCGGCTCTGGCCAATATCACTCGCGACTTCGCCAAAGCAGTCCGCCTTTCAGGCGAGATGCTGGCCGTCCGCGGTGATATCTTCCCGTCCACCCTTTCCGACGTTCATCTGAGCGCGCGGCTCAGGGATGGCCGGATTCTTTATGGCGAATCGCGCATAACGCGCACCAGTGTCCCCATCAAGCGGCTATACGTTTCGCCTAGGCGCTGCAGGCCTCTGCCGGAAGCGCTGGCGGCGATCGAAGCTGCAGATCTGATCACAGTGGGCCCAGGCTCCCTTTACACTTCGCTGATCCCGAACCTCCTAGTGCGCGGCATCGCGGAGCAGACCGCGCGCTCAAAGGCGCTGAAGATTTACATTGCTAACCTGATGACACAACCGGGTGAAACTCGCCGTTACACTGCGGCGGACCATCTGCTGGCTTTGCACCAGCACGCCGGTCGGAAGATTTTTGACGTCATGATTCTCAACTCAGGCGATTTCTCACCGGCGCTTCGCCGGCGTTACGAGCGGCGCCGGGCAGAACCCATAGTCATTGAGCTCGACCGCATCCGGTCGCTCGGCGTACAACCGGTTTTGGCTAGTCTGCTGACGGAGCAACGGGTTGCCCGCCACGATCCTCGCCGGTTGGCGAGGCTGGTGTTGAGGCTCGCTGAGCGCAAGAGGCGTTAGCGAAGTGCAGCCGGAAACAACGAAAAACCCCAAAATTTTACCGTATCCGCGAGGCACACGGGTGAGAGTCTGCTGATGCCGGAAGAGGCAAGTGAAAATTGGCGGCGGCGGCACGAGCAGTGGCTCCGCTATGTCACCAGCCTTACGGAAAGTGTCGAGTCAGGCCGCGGCATCTCGCTGGGGCCATCTCATAAGAAGCTCAGACCGCCGCCGGCTGGCGGCACGCAGCACGGGGGCAGCCGGGTGGTCTTCTGCGCTCCGCACCCGGATGACGAAGCCCTGAGCGGAGCGCTGGCGCTCCGCCTGCGTCTTGAATCGGGCGCTCGCGTCACCAACGTGGCCATAACGCTTGGCAGCAACGAGGCGCAGCGGCCGAGAAGGCTGCGCGAGCTTGAGTCGGCCTGCAGCGCGCTAGGCTTCTCTCTAGTGGTTCCGCAGCATCCTTCAGGGTTCGATAACGTCAATCAAGCCTCGCGGCGTGAAAAACCATCTGAGTGGGCGGCGAAGGTGCAAACCCTGCGGGAAATCTTAGATCGTGAATCTCCTGAAGCTGTCTTTGCGCCTCACGCCCGTGACTTCAACAGCACGCACGTGGGCACTCATGACCTCGTCATTGAAGCGCTGGAAGCGCACCTGGAAGCCGGCGGTCGAAAACCGGTGCTCTTGATTGAAACGGAATTCTGGCATCAGATCGAACGCCCTAACCTTATGATTGGCTTGAGCGCCGGGTTAGTGGCCGCGCAGTTGGCCGGAATTGCAGAGTACGGCGGCGAGATGGCGCGCAACCCGTATCATCTCTTGCACCCCTGCCGTCTCATGGATAATGTCCGCCGCGGATCCGAGGTTATAGGCGGCCAGGGCGTACCGGGACTGGCCTTTCTCTTTGCAGAGTTGTATCGCGTCCGCTGGATGGCGGGGAAGGACCGGATCTCGGCGCGCCCGGGTGGCCTAGTCGTCAGCCCCGATACGCAAGTTGATTTGGACCTGCTCCGGTCGCGCTTTTTGCCTCAGACTAAAGGCTGAATTTGAAATACATGCGGCAGGCGCGCAAAATCCAGGCGATTGGGTGCTAAACTCATGACCTTCCGGTTGTACTTTCACGCTTTTGCAAGTGCAGCGAAAGCGATATGATTGGCTGCAAGAAAACGCGCATCAACGTTTTGGAACCCAGATGAACGACTTCCATTCCATCTTTTCGGGCCTGCATTTGGCAGCATCGAACTGAATGATCATGTAGGACCGCCCTTCAATTTTTGATGAAGACGCGCTGTCAATTTCCATATTGCTTCGGACTCGGCACCAGTGCGTTTTCCCGAGGTAGTCGAAGGGCAAGTAAGCGGTAGTGTTGCCCTTCCATTTATCGCCGCTCTTCTTTAATTGCGACCGCACGAAAGCTGGCGTGTGCTGGAGGCGCGGCGGAAGTTTCACCCAGTCTATTAGGATGCACCGGCCGGCAACTCGGACTTTATAGTCGTATCCAGAAGTTTTGGAAGTCCAGATTTGGGTTTGCTTGGCTTTTGGGAATGAAAAACCAAGCGCCATAAGCGCTGAGAACAGGCAAGCCCCTGCCAAGGCAACGGCGGCCAGCCGCGTAGAGTGTCTCCATTTGCGCATGCGCTCCATGTAATTCCGATTATTCCTCTTATTATAACCATGTATATATTACTTTATAAACAACGCACACGAGCACTTTCCTCGCTGGCAATCTGTTCTGGCGTTATACGAATTTGACGTCAACCATGGGATCGTTTAGTGGAATACTGCAGGTGATGTCATCCTGAGCGTAGCGAAGGATCTGCTTGTAAGGTGTGAGGAAAAGCAGATTCTTCGCTACACTCAGAATGACAC
>JBOGJZ010000051.1:0-2448 GCA_050745645.1 Terriglobia bacterium
GGCAGGCCTTTTCGATCTCCTGCCCGGCTTGCGTATGGAGAACAAAGCGATCGAGCCGGCAGCCGCCAGGCGCGCCGGCGGAAGGGTGGACCGACTCATGATGCCACTCGATGAAGAACGGGAGCAAACCGCCGCGATCGTCATGCAAGCGGATAAATCTCCAGCGGAGCAGCTTGCCATCCGTGCTGATGCGCGAACCTTCATCAGGTCCGTTGATCGTAAATCCTGCCGCGCGCGCTTTTTGCGCGAGCATCACGATATCGTCCGTATGCACAGCCCAGGCGACGAGCCTTGGCTCCTGTAAAACCCGCAGGTCGCCGTACCGGCTCTGTAATGCTTGTTGTGGATCGGGGGCGAGAATTTCGAGGTAGCGGAGCGGGCCGAGTTGAAGCAACGCATTGCGCGTGCCGCGGCCAGGGTGAACGCCGCCGGAAACCGCGCGAACGCCGGTCCGTTCTTCCATCCACGCGATGCCGCGCACGAGATCGCTGCAGCCGAGTAGGATATGGTCGAGATTTGAAGGTGCCGTTGCCATTGATAAGAAAGGCCGCTCTTTGGTTCCTTATTTTCAGTGATCTCTCTGCTGAGCGGGCGCTACAGAGCGCAGAGAGCATTTACGGCCGTTGCAGCAAGGGTCGAAGCTCCCGAATATCTTTTACATTCTCGAGCGCGAATATCTTTTCGATCAAGCTGTTGCACTTTGCCGGGCCGAGAACAGATGCCATCAGGTCGCGGGCTTTCGTAATAATCTCGGCGCGGCTCATCGGATTTTTCACCGTGCCGCGATAAGCCGCGACGCGCTCGGTAAGATTCGTCCCATCCGTTAGGGTGACCTGAACTATCGCCTCCCGCTGCGGCATGAGGCGCTGAAGCGCCTCGTCAGGGATCAGCTCCACCTTCGCCCGCTGGCGAAGCACCGCCGGATCCTTCATAAGCGCTTCGTCGTTCGCCGAATGGAAGGTGACGGTCTTGTTGAGCAGCATCACCGCCACGATATGCTGCAGGCAGATATCCGGCATCAGCCGGTTGCTCACCATGGCTGACTGGCGGGTGGCGATGCGCACGGTCACGCGCCTTACCTGGTCGGCATTGAAGGGATGCCGCTTCTGCAGGATTTGTAGCGCGTCGAGCGGCGCCTCGAGGGGCGAGCCTACCGGCCATTTCTTGATGTTGGTTCGCGCCACCTCATAGCGGCTGCCGAGCTCATCGATCAGCTCTGCTGGATCTGCCTTGGGCGAGGTAGCCTCAAAGAAATTATCCGGCCCTGAAAAGATGTCCTCGATGCCGGTCCAGCCGGAATGAACGAGCAGAGCAGACGCCACCGCGCTGCGCGCATTCATGCCGCCGAATACGAAAGCCTTCTCAATATGCTGCGTGTCACGCCGCCAGGCGGGAAGGCTCGCGGCCTGTTGTGCCGTGTAGTCGAGCAGCCAGCGCATCTGCTGGGCGCCCAGATTCGCCGCGCAGCCGGCTGCCGCCGCCGAGCCGAAGCCTGCAGCGAGCGGGCGGTACACTCTCCCCTTGTGAGTTGGAGACATAACGTCCCGGCCTGCCAAGGCCAGTATGATGCGCGGTGGGAGGTCATAGCCGAGCGTCACGGCGCGAATGAAGCGGGTTCCGCCGACGCCGAACCGTTCTCCGGTTGCCAGCACAGCAGGCACGACAGCGCAGCCCGAATGAACTCCTAACGGCGCCTCGTCGTCCGTCTCATCCGAATGGGCCAGCATTCCATTCGCAAGAGCCGCCTCAATGGGGCCGCAGACGACATTTGAGCCAACCACGGTCGCGACCTTCCGGCCGCCATAGGCGCGGACGAATTCGATCGCGCGGCGGCCAGGCAATAGCTCAGAGCCTGAAACCATCGCGGCCAGGGTATCGAGGATGTGTTCCTTGGCCTTCTCCACCACCTCCTCTGGTAGAGCGCGGCTGCCGGCATCGCTCATGTAGGCGCTCAACTTTTTCATCACCGCGCTGATGCCTTGCCCGGCCGCAACAGGGCTGGCTGCACTGCCCACCTTGGCCGCACCCCAGGCTTGCCCGGCCATAGCGGCTCCAGAGGAAAGCGCTGGGAACGCAATCGCCAGGCCGGCGCGCTGGAACATGCTGCGCCGGGTCACACGCGCGCTCTTCTTCATGAGTGTGTCTACCCCTTGCTGATTTTGCATACTTCCCCTCATCCCTTTTTTACGTCGTAGACTTTTAGCGCTTCGTCGCCGTAGTGGTTGATCACCTTGACGGCGATTTTGCCGGTTTTGGGCGGGTCGAAGGGGCGGCTGACGGTGGAATAGAGCGAAGCCCAGGCCGCCTCGTTAATTTCGGCGCGGAGCGCCCGTTTCAGTCTTTCGTAGGGTTCCTGGGCTCCCGTGAAGTAGGCGTGGCGGACGAAGAAGCTCTCTCCGTTGTAATTCGTGTCGATGAACCAGCAGGCGATGTCATCGGTCGAGTGGC
>JBOGJZ010000052.1:0-10953 GCA_050745645.1 Terriglobia bacterium
GCGGGCGCCGATGGCGAAAAGCGATCTATCGTGGTCGTGCTGTTCGGCTACCCAGACGAGTTGGAATTGCGCGAGGAGCAGCATGCCAACTGCCGCTCGACCCGCCCACCGCGCCACGGGGCTTGAATGCCAACGACGCGACCTCAACACAACTTGGTCAATCTCCTTGCTCTCCGCTCACGGCAGGAGAGAACTGTTTATCATACTTATACTATGTCACAGTGTAGCCGCATTTGGCGATAGTTGCAATTACCAGAACTCGTAGGTGCCAAGACTCTTAGAAATGTCCCCTTTCTTACCTCGTTAGAAGTGTCCCTTTTTTCCTTTTGGTCTTTGTCTTTGTCGTTGGCCTTGCCCGAAGCGAAGTCCTGCGGAACCCGAAGGGCGAAGCGCTTAGCGCGAAGCGGAGGGCAAGGCCAACGACATCCATGGTCTTCCATCACCCTATCGGATGTCTCACTCCTTCAGGGGTCCAGTATGTCACCCCCCTCATCGGCGTGCTTTATTGTTTGCCTGATTGGTGCTAGCTTGTATGTCTCATCGCAAGGCGGGATGCGAGAGGCCCGCATGGTTGCAAGTTAGAAAGCGCGGAAGGGAGCTTCCATGAAATCCAAAAAGGGAAAGCTGCAAGGCGCCAAGGAGGCGGAAGCGGGAGTCAGCCGCCGCGATTTCTTAAGAGGAACCGGGGTGGCCGTCTCAGGGAGCTTGCTCATAGGGGAAGCTCAGGCCCTCGCCGCGCCTGCTGATGAAGCTCGCGGCATTCAGGGGCCGGGAGACGCGCCGGTGACGTTGAGTATCAACGGACAGGCGAAGCGGCTGGAGTTAGAGCCTCGGGTGACCCTGCTCGACGCGCTGCGAGACCGGCTGGACATCACTGGGGCCAAGAAGGTTTGCGACCGGGCCACCTGCGGGGCTTGCACGGTGCTGCTGGATGACAGGCCGGTGTACGCATGCACCGTCCTTGCGATCGAAGCGCAAGGCCATGAAGTGACCACCATCGAACATTTCTCCGGAGGGGGCAAGGTCCATCCGATGATGAGCGCCTTTGTGGAGAATGACGCCCAGCAGTGCGGGTTCTGTACTCCAGGTTTTGTGATGGCGTGCATCGCATTTCTGAAGACGCACCCGAACCCGGCGTTGGAAGACGTCGAAAAGGGATTGGGCGGCAATCTGTGCCGCTGCGGTACGTACAAAGGAATCCGTCAGGCAGTGTTGGACACCGCCAAGGTCATGACCGCTCAGCAGGACAGGAGGCTGAACCATGGCAAGCTGCAAGTATGAGTGGCCCGATGCCGGCCAGCGGCGTCTGATCGGCAAAAGCATTTCCCGCATTGACGGGCCGGCAAAATCAAGCGGTCGCGCAAAGTACACGTATGACATCAACCTGCCTGGAATGCTCTTTGGCGCTTGCTTCTGCTCACCCTATGCCCACGCCAAGATCACGGCTGTGGACACTTCCGCCGCCGAGAAAATGCCTGGGGTCAAAGGCGTGCGCGTGATCCAAGGCCCGGGGAGCGAAATTCAGTGGGCCGGTGACGAAATTGTGGAAGTCGCGGCGGTCTCGATCGAGATCGCGGAGGACGCAGCCCGGGCCATCAAGGTGCAATTCCAGAATCTTCCCTTCCTGGTGAATGAAGCCGATTTCGCGAAGGACCAGGCCATGGGCCGCGCCAAGCCCGCCGCAGAGCTTAAGGTGGGAGATCCGGAAAAAGCCTTTGCTGACCCGGATGTAGTGGTCCACGAGGGTCAATACGGAATTCCAGTGATCACGCACTGCTGCCTGGAAACTCATGGGCACGTGACCGGGTGGACAGGACCGCAGGACCTACGCGCTTACTCTTCCACCCAGGGCGTTTCGACTTTACCAAACCAGTTCGCGGAGGCGTTCAATATTCCCGCGGCAAACGTGGAAGTGATCTGCAATTACATCGGGGGCGGCTTCGGAAGTAAATTCCAGATGGACCGCTGGGGCCAAGCGTCGGCGTCTTTGGCGAAAGAAACCGGCAAGCCCGTCAAGTATCTGCTGCAACGCGCTCACGAACTGGAAGTAGCCGGATGCCGGCCTTCCGGTTATGCTCACGTCAAAGTAGCCGCGAAGAAGGACGGAACCCTGACCGCGTGGGAGTCAGATTGCTGGGGCACCGGCGGACCGGGGCCAAGCGGTATTCTGCCTCTTCCTTACGTACTGAACATTCCGAATCGCATTCGGCGGCACACCTTCATCAGCACGAACATTGGCCCGTCGCGCGCTTGGCGCGCTCCCAATCACCCTCAATCAGCCTTGCTGACGATGTCCGCCCTCGATGATCTTGCGGCCAAGCTCAGCATGGACCCCATTCAGCTACTGATGAAGAATGCGGATCTGGCTCCGCAGGATCTCGGCCGGGTGTACCGCGAAGAATTGCAGAAAGCCGCCGAGCTCTCCGAATGGAGCAAGTATTGGCATCCGCGCGGTGACAAGACGCCGGGACACATTAAGCGGGGATTGGGCGTGAGTCTGCACACGTGGGGAGGCCGCGGCCACGTCAGCAACTGTCTCCTGACTATCGAACCCGACGGTTCAGTTGCAGTGGAATTAGGGAGCCAGGATTTAGGCACCGGTACACGCACGGTGATTGCGATTGTAACCGCAGAAACTCTAGGTTTGCCGGTCCAGGCCATTACGGTGAAGATCGGCGACAGCCGACTCCCTTACGACGGAGCTTCGGGAGGAAGCACAACGGTAGGGGGCGTCTCCGCGTCAACCAGACGAGCCGCGGTGGACGCCCGCGATGGCCTCTTCGCCGCCGTGGCGCCGGTTCTGGGCGTTTCTGCAGATCAGTTGATTGCCGCCGGGGGAAGGATTCAGGCCAAAGGAGACTCTTCAAAGAGCCTGACTTGGAAGCAGGCGTGCGCAAGACTAGGCGCCCGCAAGATTCAGACTCACGGAAAAAACCCGGGGATGTGTGATCTTGGCTCGAGCGGAGTGGGCGGCGTCGCGGTGGCCGATGTTTCCGTGGATACCGAAACGGGCTTGGTGAAGATCAACCGCATGGTCGCCGTGCAGGATTGCGGGCTGGTTATTGATATGAAAACCGCAGAGAGCCAGTGTTACGGCGCGTTGATCATGGGAGTTTGCTACGGTCTGTTTGAGGAAAAGATCATGGACAACATCACCGGCCGCATGCTGAATCCCAACATGGAGTTCTACAAGCTAGCAGGCATCGGGGATGTCGGCGATCTCGTGGTGCACATGATGACCGGGCCGGGCTACGACGAGCGGGGAGTTATCGGGCTGGGCGAGCCGCCCGTGATCTCGCCCGGCGCCGCTATCTCAAACGCCGTTGCTAACGCCATTGGCGTTCGAGTGCCCACCCTGCCCATTACGCCTGATAAGGTGCTCGCCGCGCTTGAAAAAGGAGGTGTGGCCTAAATGGAACGCTTTGAATACGCAAGTCCCGCGAGCAGAAAAGAGGCGGTTCGACTGCTGAGCCACTCCTGGGGGACCACAGAAGTGCTGGCGGGAGGAACAGACCTGGTAAGTTGCATGAAGGACCACATCAGCACACCCAAACGTGTAGTGAGCCTGAAGCAGATCGACGATTTGCACGGCATCCACTATGGTGGAGATGAATTGCGGATTGGGGCCACAACCTCGCTGCGCGAGCTTATGGATGATGACCGCGTGCGGCGGCGCTATCCGGCTTTGATCGATGCGGCAGACGGGATTCGCAGCGAGCAACTGCGCAACATGGGCACGGTCGGCGGAGAGCTCCTGCAAAGGCCGCGCTGCTGGTATTTCCGGCTGGGTTATGGACTGCTCGCTGAATATCAGGGAAAGTCTCTTCCGCCTGAGGGAGACAACCGGTATCACGCTATTTTTGGCAACGCCGGGCCAGCATATTTCGTGAGCCCTTCGAGCTTGGCGCCCATCCTGATCGCCCTCGATTCACGAGTGGAGTTGTTTGGCCCCCGGGGTAAGCGGGAAATCTCTCTGGAAAAACTATTCGTTGCTCCCACACAAAAGGGCGAACGGGAACATACCCTGCGGCCGAATGAGATCTTGACCGAAATTATAATTCCTGATGCCAAGGGCAAAGTTCAGAGTGGCGTTTATGAGGTCCGGCAAAAGGAGGCGATGGATTGGCCGCTGTCTGCAGCAGCCGTCGTCCTGCGAATGAGCGGTCACAGCGTGCATGCCGCCCGCGTGGTGCTTGGGCACGTAGCTCCCATTCCTTGGTCTTCGCCGGAGGCGGAGCAAGCGCTCACGGGCAAGGCCCTCAGCGAAGAGGCGGCTGACGCTGCGGGCAAGGCTGCCGTCAGTAAAGCTACACCGCTCAGCATGAACGGCTACAAGGTGCAATTGACTCGCGTTGCAGTGAAGCGGGCGGTGATGCGCGCCGCTCAAGGAGGCGCCTAGTGGCGGATCAAGCAGTTCCTGAAATTCACGAAGATTATTGCCAACGGCTGCGTTGTAAAGAAATGTTCGTCGATATGGGCGAACCTTTTCATCCGAAGGATTCTGGCAGTGGTATTTACTGGTGCTCGCACACACAAAACTGCCTGGGTCCGGATGGTCAAGTGGCTCATTTAGACGAATGCAAACCCGGCCGCAATTGTTACGAAGCTTTGTGACGGGAGAGAATTGCTACGAATCCTGAAGGCGCTTCTTGCGGCCCTGCTCTGGGGGCGTATCGCGGTTTCAGCGCTTTTCGCGGGGCCCATATGACTCGGCGCATGGCGATGGACTAGAAGGGGATGTCGTCGTCACTCATCTCTGGAGGAGTTGCCGGAGGACTTGCAGGAGGTTCTGAATCGGCCATCGGCCGCTCCGGCTGCGCACTCCGATCCCCTTCCGCCTTGGACCCAAGCATTTTCATGTCGCGGGCTACGATCTCATAAGCAGTCCGTTTGTTGCCGCTCTGGTCTTCCCATTGCCGGCTGCGAATGCTGCCCTCGATGTATACTTGCTTACCCTTTGTCAGATATTCACCGCAGATTTCGGCGAGCTTATTCCATGCCACAATGTTGTGCCATTCTGTCCGCCGCTGTTGTTCCCCGGAACGGTCCTTGAAAACCTCGTCGGTCGCGACGCTGAATTTTGCAACGGGAGACCCGTTGGTGGTGTACTTGACTTCCGGGTCTTTGCCGAGCCGTCCGATCAGAATGACCTTATTAATTGATCCCGACATCAGGTTCCTCGCAAGCGCCAGGGCAGCCGGTATCTCTCCAGCCAACGCTCAATTGCTGCTTCGCACGGTTCGCCGCAACCGGTTGAGCCGGTCTCGAGCTAAGTCTGCTTCGTGGCTATGCGGGTAGCGCTTGAGCAGGGCCAGCAATTCACGGCGGCCGGCTGCCTCGTCTTTCAGAGCGATGAGGGCGTAGCCCTTCTTCAGGTAAGCAGCGGCGGTCTTATTCCCCTTCGGGTAGCGTTCGATGCATTGATCGTATTCCTGAATTGCTTCTTTGTATTTCTTCTGAAGGTAGTACGAATCCCCAATGTAAAATTGCGCGTTGGATGCCAAATCCGTGTCGCCATAATCCTGCAGATACTGCGTAAACCCTTGAATTGCCAATGCATACTGACCCTGCGTGTAGTCGGCATACGCTGAGTTATAAAGAGAGCTGGGGTCGGGGATAGGAAGCGGGCCATTTGCCGCTGCTGGCCCGTTAGGAGATGAACCCGGCTGTCCTTGCGTTGAAGTGTTAGCGGGCGGGGTGACGTTTATTGTCTGTAAGATTTTCTGGGTCTGGGCAAGCTGATCGCTGAGTTTTGAAATTTCCCCCTTAGCCTCGTCAAGGCTTGCGGAGAGCTCCTGAACCTGGCCGTTCATGACATTGAACTGGTTGGCGGTGGAAGCTAAGTTTTGCTGCTCGGCCTCCTGCAGCCGGCCAATCACGGTCTTCATCCCATTGACACTGTCGTTCGTCTGCTGGACCAGAGTTTTCAAAACGGCTGTTTGCGTGTCCACAGTTCGTTGCAGGGTTTGAACCTGCTGCTGTAAATTATCCAGTTGGGTCATCATCTGGATAACCTCTTTGCTTGCTGGAAACCCGAGCTCTGTTCCTAGGATGAACACTGTGGCAAAAATCACGAATCGGAAGGCTTGTTTTTTCACCGCTAGCTTGACCTCTTTTGCGAGTTCGAACTTTATCTAAAGTCTAACCCGCATAGCAGGGCAGGTCAACTTGCTATAGATGTGAACTGACTCGGACTGAGGAGTGGGCCAGACGCCTTAGCCGACGCCGGCTAACGAAGAAACCATAGCCCCTCCGCACGCACGCAAAGGCGCGCGAACTGGCGTTGACGTAGCGCTGAGGACTAGCCAAACGGCCGGAGACCCTTAAAAGTCTCCGGCCGTTTGGTAATGCTATTGTTTGGACTCAGTGCCATACACCAAGTGCGCCCGGCGGTTTTGCTGCCAGCAAGCCTCGGTGTGCTCGGTGCAGAATGGACGATCTTTTCCGTAGGAAATGGTCGTGATCCGGTCTGCGGATATGCCGAGATTCACCAAGTAGTTTTTGGCAGCGGTGGCTCGCCGGTCACCGAGACCCAGGTTGTACTCCTCACTGCCACGTTCGTCGCAGTGACCCTCAATCGTGAACTTGACGTCGGGATGCGCGTTCAGGAATTGAGCGTCGGCAGTAAGCGCCTGAGTTGCGTCTGGCCGTATGGTTGATTTGTCAAAATCATAATAGGCGTCTTTGATGCTCCGGTTGAACATGTCTTCCTCGGACACCGTAGGCGCCGGCGGAGGAGGCGGTGGCGGAGGAGGAGTTGTCACAGTAACACGCGCGCTAGCCGTAGCGGTGCCGCCAGGACCAGTCGCGGTGAGGGTGTAGGTTGTGGATTCATCCGGTGTGACGGTCTGCGACCCTTGGGCCTGAACCGTTCCAACCGTAGGCTCAACATCCAAGGTAGTCGCGTTGGCAGAAGTCCAACTCAGTGTTGCGGATTGACCCTTTTCGATCGTGCTGGGCTCCGCAGTCAAGGTTGCTGTAGGCGCCGCGGGCTTCGGGGGCGGCGGGGGCGGTGGCGGCGCGACGATCTTTTTCTTATGGCATGCGCCTGCCAGCAAAACCACTCCGATCAAGCCGACTAAAACAGCGGATATCCGCTTTCTCTTTGCCATCATTCTCCTCCTGCATCGGTAGAATTCTGAATTCTTGTGAATGATAATGTAGGTTGTTTCGTGGCCTGAATAGCCCTCTATCGAACGGCAACCACGGCATTTTCCGCTCCGTCTCCCAAGGGTTACCTAAAAGAACACCATGCTAACATGAAACTAAAAGAAAATAAAACACCTTTCTGTTCCGGCAAGGGAACAGCTATATGGCTCCCTTAGCGCTCTTTTCATGCGCGCCTGGCAGATGCTCCATTGCTAGTTCTGAATTGAAGAGCTTAATCTGCGCCGTTTCACTATTCGGATCGGCGGCACATCAAAGTACGGTGAAAGTATCAGTTTGACCAGCTAGCATCCCAGTTATTACCTGTAGTCGTAACCTGCTTTTGGTTCGTCCCATCTGCTAACATTTCCCATATCTGCCTGGATCCGGTCCGGTTAGATTCAAATACCAGATGGCGCCCGTCAGGGGCCCACCACGGATGCTCGTTGCGTCCCGCGTCATGGGTAAGCTGAACGATCCGCCCGGTTGCGATCTCTATAAGATAGATGTCGTACGTGCCCGTTTCGGTCACAGCCCAAGAAAATGCCATGAAAAGCCCGTTGGGTGACCATGAAGGGTCCACCGCGTCACCTCCGGCCGTGATCAGGCGACGCAGGTTCGTGCCATCGGCGTTCATGATGTAAATCTGCGGTGTCCCGCTATGATCGGAAACAAAGGCGATCTCATTGCCGGTCTTCGGATTCCATACCGGAGAGATATTCACGTTTTGAGTGAATGTCAAGCGTTGCAGGTTCGCGCCGTTTGCGCCCGAAACATAAACTTCAGGATCGCCGCTCATACTGGAGCAGAATGCGATCTTTTTGCCGTCGGGAGACCAGGACGGCGTGGTATTGAGACCTCGGTAATGAGGAAAAGGGAGCAGACGATGAGTCAGGAACGAATAGATAGAAATTTCCGGGTTGCCGCTTGCGTAATTAGTGAAAGCGAGTTTGCTGTCGTCGGGCGACCAACGCGGCGTCAGGCACAGTGATCCATAGCTGGTGATGGGATGCTGATTGAAGCCGTCATAGTCCATTACCCAGATTTCATCGTGCCCCATTCGGTTGCTTACGAAGGCGACCTGGCTCAAATTCATGCCCGGAATGCCGCCTCCCAGCGTTTGAATGATTTCGTTCGCGAAGCGGTGAGCAGTCTCGCGAGTGGAGATCTCATTAAGAGTGGCAATAAACCGCTTGGCAAGAACAGCGGGGTTGGCCGGATTCTTCACGTCATAGAGATAGGCCGTCACCACCAAATTGCCGTTAATGTCCGCGCTGTTGCCGAACGCCAGAAATTGCGCGGAGACCGGCGAGCTGGTCCACTGGTCGTACACGACCCCGCCCGGGTCCGAAGGCAACCGAGCAGGATAAAAGCTTTTGCTGACCATCTGGAAAATACCTGCGTTTTCCAGATCGTTCCATAACACCTGATTAAATTCAGCCGTGAGGTTTCCCAGGTTCGCCTCGTTAGATTGCGCAGGAAAGTTTGCGACGGCCATCCGGATCATCGGATTGCCGCGGTTAATCCCGGTTTCAATCCAGTTTTGTTGGGCTCGGGCTGGCCGCAGCGCGCCGAGGCTCGCGGCGATTGTGAGTAAAATCAAAAACAGAATTCGCATTCGTCTCGTTGGTTTCATAGTTGCCTTATCACCGTCAGTAGCATTGCGCAACCTGGATGGCTGCGATAGCAGGTTGCTGAAAACTCGCCCACCCTGTCACTCCGAGGAGCCGAAGGCGACGAGGAATCTTGCATGAGCGGCGCCGGCCGGACCGCGCAGGTGCAGCGGGGTTATCGTTCAGCGGTGGAAGTCGAAATAAAAATCCACGTGGACGTTCTGGCCGTTGTAACTCGCCGGAAGCGCAGGTAGCGGGCTGGAGGCGTAGACCGCCCGCAGTGCGGAGCGATCCACCTCCGCGATGCCGCTCGATTGTGTCAGCCGCACGCCGCTGATTGAACCATCGCGAAGAATATCAAATTCCACATAGACTCTGCGCGCTGAGAGAATGTTGGGACTGATAATCGAAAGGAGCCAGTTAGAGCTGATACGATTCTTGACGGCCTCGATATACCATCCATAAAGCTGGCCGAAATCGCCTCCCTTAAAGAGAACAGCGCCGTTTCCGCTGTTGTTGACGATCTGGCCGTAACTCATCGCAGGGCTTCCCGCGGCCGCCGCCGGTATGGCGTTCGCGGGAGTTGGCGGAGGCTGCTGCTGTATTCTCTTGTTCACCAACAAGCGCCGCTCCGGTGTTAGCTCAACTGGCGAGGGTTGCTTAGTGCGGACCAGCGGCAATGGCTTTTGAAGATTCTTGAACTTCGGGATTTTGATGGCATCCGGGAGCGGCATCACTCTGGGCTGCGGCTGTGCCTGGTAAAGTCCGGGATTCTGCGTCACGAGCGTATTCGGCGTCTGCACCATGGGTTTTGGCAGCGGCACTCCAGGCAGCGAACTGACCATATTGACATGGATGGCGCTTCCGGCATCCCAGCGGTTTCCCCAACCCAGGTAATGGCGAAAGCCCACCACACTGTATACGACCGCGAAAATTACCAGGCCTAGATGGAACACCACAGAGGCTATCAGCGAGCCTCTCAGGCTTTCGCGCCGCCTAAAGGTTAGCGAAAGGGTTGCAGCAGCCATCGTTCAAACAGCATCTTTCCTATTTCCAGGCCGGGGCCAGCCGGTTCCTTCAATGACTTCAAGGACTCTTGGTCACCAAAGGCCGCGTGACGATACTGACATTTGAAATCTGCGCCTGTTTGAGCACGTCCATCACTTCGGCAAACGTGCCAAAGGGCACTGCCTGGTCAGCGCGTATATACACGGGGGAGTTAAGGCTGCCCGCTAGTTTCTGCCGCACAATCGAACCAAGGTCATGAATGTTGACGGGATTGTTTCCCACGTAAAGGGTCTGCGCCTTGTCGATGGTAACCACTACTTTTTCACTCTTCACCAATTTCACTGTCCGCGTCTTCGGCAGAGTTACCTCAATTCCGGACTGGAGAATGGGGGCGGTGAGCATAAAAATCACGAGCAATACGAGCACCACATCTACAAACGGCGTGACGTTGATCTCGGAAAGAGAGGTTTGAGCGGTTCCCTTGGGTGTGATAAAGGCCATGGTTCCAGCCACCGTATTTATGTGAAGTAGCGTTCCGTCATATTCAGGAACTCCAGCGAGAACTCGTCCAATCGCCCTCCAAATTCTTTGACGCGCTGAAGATAATGATTGTAGGCGATGACGGCGGGAATCGCCGCGAACAGCCCAGCCGCGGTTGTAATCAAGGCTTCGGCAATGCCGGGCGCAACACTTTGCAGAGAAGCCGTGCTGGCCATTCCGAGTCCATTAAACGCGTCAATGATCCCCCAGACGGTTCCGAAAAGGCCGATGAACGGGCACACGCTGCCCGTTGTCGCCAGCCAGTTCATCCAGTGCTCCATGCGGGAAAGTTCTTCGGAGGCGGCAATCTGCATGGCCCGCCGCACGGCTTCGAGACTTCGGATTCGAGGTTTGCCGGGATTTTCCGTGTAAACAGCCTGGCTTTCAATTTCCTGATATCCGCCCCGAAAGACGCCCGGCAGCGGGCTTGCCGTCATCGTTTCCGCGGAGGCTCGGATTTCTGACAGTTTCTGACTCTGCCGGAAAATCCTCATAAAGTCTTGGGATTCCCGGTGCGCCTGCTTGAAGTCGCGGTATTTCTTGAAGATGATAGCCCAGGAAAAAACTGAAAAGAAGACTAGGATGAGCACCACAATCCGTGCAACGAGACCCGTGTTAGCCAGTAAATGCGCAACCGCGCCTTGCA